>DASRAT010000819.1:0-2497 GCA_035638015.1 Gemmataceae bacterium
GATTTGATCTGGAATTTGTGCGCCCGGAAATTGCCGTTGGCGACTTCGTCACATTCCAGGGTTACTTCCGTGTCGCCGTCTTTGTGCTGCCAGATGCCGTTCAGCCAGTTTAGCTCCTCGATAAACGCGGCGTTAGAATCCGGCTCTGCCAGCCTGCTTTCGCGGACGCTGTCGATCAGCCAGACGCCGTTTTCTTTGACCAGGAGGGCGACGAATTGTGATTTGCTGATGGTTTCCTTGGGCCGAATGACACGTGCAATGCCTTCGATGGAGGCCACATCGGCGCCGATGCGGCGGATTTTGTTGATGTCGACTTCAAGGCGAATCTCCTTGGCCTTGGAGAATGTTTCCGCATAGTCCTTTTCGATGGCCGCGCGGCCTTCCAGACGCTCACCCGTGTCTTCACTGAGGTATTCGCCTTTTTCCGACCATGCCGCAGCCAGGCTCTTGGCGTCGCGGGCGTTAAATGCCTTGACGAGTTTTTCGAGGGGCTGAAGGACGTCCTTGTCGTCTTTGCCCGCAACCGGCGCTTGGCCGATGGACGACAGAACCAGGCCGGCGCAAACCGCGACAGCCAACCCGGAACACAGGAAAGCGCGCATGGTCAACCTCCTTTGATGATGGAAACTTGAGGTGGTAAGGCCTGCCGCACAATGGGCCAATGATGTCTTCCTGCAGAGCGCGGCAACAATATGGCAGCGATTGTTGGAAACCGCTGGAACACTTGAAATCTGAAGTTAATTGGACGCCCGGCGCGGTGCGATGTCAAGAATAAAGGAAGTGGAGAATTGACTTGAACCCACTTGCTCTTGACCCCTCTTGGCAAAATGGGGTACACAATTCCACGTCAAGGAGGATTCCCCATGCCGCTTTTGGAAGTGCGCGGGCTGGTCAAGATTTATGGCCGCCGCCGTGTGGTTGACGGTGTCGATTTCCAGGTGGAGCCTGGCGAGGTAGTGGGTTTGCTCGGGCCCAATGGCGCCGGCAAAACCACCAGCTTTCGCATGACTACCGGCCAGATCACGCCCAATGAGGGCGCCGTTTTTTTTAATGGGCACGAAGTTACCACGCTGCCGATGTACATGCGTGCTCGGCTTGGCATGGGGTATTTGCCGCAGGAAGTCAGCGTCTTCCGTAAATTAACGACTGAACAAAACATCCTTGCCATTCTTGAGATTCTCCCCGTCGTCCGCAGTCTTGGCCGCAAGATGACAAGCAAGGAACGCTGGCAACGCACCGACCAGGTGCTGGAGCAATTTGGCCTGACGCACGTTCGTAAGAACAATGCTGCTCGCCTGTCCGGCGGCGAGAAACGGCGGCTGGAAATCGCCCGCTGTCTGGTTTGCGAGCCGCTGCTAATTCTTCTGGACGAACCATTTACTGGCATTGACCCGATTACCATCGCCGACATCCGCCAGATCGTCCGTGATCTGCGCAACACAGGCATTGGCATGCTGCTTACCGACCACAACGTTCGCGAGGCACTCAAGATTACCGACCGCAGTTACTTGATCAAAGACGGCAAGGTGCGGACGCACGGCTCGCCGCACGACATTGTCAACGACCCGATTGCCATCAATGAGTATCTAGGGCAGGGCTTTAATGACGACTTTTTCATGCGTCCGCCCGGCCAACCCGCGGCACCGCGACTTGCCCAGCAGGAGGAGGCCGAGGAGCCGCAGGTACATCAGGTTTTGGAGCAAGAGAAGATCCACCGGCTCATCGACCGGCTCAAGACCGAAGACCAGGCCGCAGCTGTGGCGGAGTTATTGCAGCGCGGTTTGACAGCGGTGCCGGCGCTGATTGAAGCACTGGAACGCCGCGATGTGGACATGCGGGCGGCGGCTCACCTTATTTTGCAGCAGATTCTGGGGCAATCGATACCGTTTGATCCATATGCTCCGGAGTCGCCGAGGCGGCAGCAAATTTTGGGGCTGCGGGAGCAGTTGGTGCGGAAGGCGGGATGACGGTGTCCTTTGAACCATAGATTTTGTTGTATCGCTTGGCTGCCTTGCGGAGAGCTTCGTTGGGCGGGTCGTCGGCTTCGAGCATGGCTAAAAAAGCCTCGCTGTCTCGTTTGGAAAGTACTGTGGTGTGAGCTTGTTCCAAGACGCTGCGCGCAGCTTCCACCAACGTCGAAACAGCGAAATCATTGATATTTTGGCCATTCAGCAAAGCAGCATCATAGATCAAATCTATTTGCTCTCTTGTCAGCCGAAGCGCCAAGCGTTTTTCAGACTTCATAGACATCGGTGAATCTCCTGTGCGGTCCGAATCATGCACTCCCATCCGCCGCCCTGCGTTCGCGCGCACGCGCCTCCAGCGCCGTTTTTACCTCCGGCGGCACAAACTTCTCCAGCTCGCCGCCGAGATCGGCGATCTGGCGCAAGAGCGTGCCGCTGATGTGCGAATAGGTTTCCCTGGCCATCAAGAAAACTGTTTCGATGTCCGCGGCCAACGCCAAATTGGTGAGCGACATCGTGAACTCGTATTCCAT
>DASRAT010000820.1:0-5388 GCA_035638015.1 Gemmataceae bacterium
CGCTTTGGCAATGGTCAAGCGGCGGGCACGTGCCGCCAACCTTGGCGACCGCATTTGCTGCCACAGCTTCCGTGCCACCGGCATTACCAACTACCTTGAAAATGGCGGGACCGTCGAAAAAGCCCAGCAAATTGCTGCGCACGAATCGCCGCGGACGACAAAACTGTACGACCGTACCAGCGATCAGGTCAGCCTGGATGAGATCGAGAAGATTCAGATTTGAGCGTTGTCTATCGGCTTTTTTGGTCCGCAATTGATACGCGGCCTCTCTGCTGCGTAGAATTGGATAAGAGAGATGAAATGCAACAAGCGGGCTATTTGAATCTCACCGAGGGCGGAGCTTTATGGTAATTTGGTTGATGTAATTGCGACCGCCTCCCGAAAGCCCTTGCGTTGATTGGCCTCATCGAGTAGTCTCCTGGCGAAGGCTGGGATGGCCGATTATCGTGGAGGGAACCAATGACCGACAAGAAGAAAAAAGACGAGAAACAATCGGATGAATCGCTGGAACTTTCTGGCGATACTCAACTTCCGCTTTCAGAAGGGCTCGATGAAAAAACCGAAAAGCACGTGGCAAAGATCCGACGTCGCCTCGGCCAAAACCTGACATTTCTTAGCAAGGACAAAGGCTCTGGTTCACGCGTACGCTAACGTCAAGTGCAGGACAAATCCTTCGTCTTTCCAAGAATGATCAGGCATTAACGAAAGACCGCTCTTGAACTCGTAAACTGCCCACCCCTTCAACGGGTGGCTTGGATCGTCTTCGATTCTAGGGCTGCCGCTTCGCAATCGAAGGTCCCGTTCCCAATTCCAATTCACTACAAACCTGTCTTTTGGTTTTCCGGGCCATATCGAAAGCTCGTAATAACCAATATCTACTCGCCGTTCCTGTCTTAGCTGGAATAACCTCAAGTACTTCTGGCCGGCGGCCTTTAGCATGGAATCTCCGAGCAGATCTCCATGCAGGAGTGCATTCTCAGCAAACTCCTGGACAGTCCGCCGCACGTCAATGGGAGACCTGAACTGATGGGTAACCACTTTTTTCCCGAGGCAGGATGTGCCCCAATCGTCACCAACTTCTTTGACCGAGAACTGCCAACGAAACCACTGGGATTCATGTGCCGGGAGACCACCAGGCTGGATCAGCTTGGCAATCCAGCAAGAAAAACCCGCTTCATTCAACACCAAAATATCATCGTGTTGCAGCCCAACCGCCGGGTTTTTTGAAAATTGTAAACCCCACTTGGTTGAATTCGCGAGCCAAAGCCCATCCAGAGGGGCGCTTGTAAATTGCGGGCGATTTGGATCCGGCTGTGCCAAAGACAATCGAGGCCTATTTGGCACTGTCAAATTTGGTTGTTGAAAATACTCGTTTACAGAAGGACCCAGTGTGTGTGTGGTGTCATGAGGAGGCCCCCAAAGCCAGGGGACCTTAGGGGCTTGCGTCTTGGCGTCAAAGTAAGGCGAGCCAAACAAGCTCCGAGGAAAAAGGACGTATAGGCGATCAATAGGCACAACGCCACAGTTTTGAACCAGAAAGGTAAAACTGACAGAGTAGGATGTGGGACTCTCGAACACCAACTCTTCATGTTCGAACGGGATTCGTAGCGGAGACTCGGGATGATAGATTTCGAGACACATTTGCGTTTTGGCCTGCCACAAAACGAAGAACGGGAGACGGTCCACTTGGACCATGCCCCCGCACATTCTTGCCGTTATTGTTCACTTTCGTGATTTCATTTTCTCGGCCACAATGAACGACTGGTTCATCCGCATCCGGCGAAAAACTGATTTCACCGAAGCCTTAAGCTTGCTCTCTTTTTGCTTCCGTAGTTCAGCACTCTCCTCCCGTGGGCTGGGTGCGATCTCCAATTCCAACTCGTCAAGCTCTTTTCGAATGTTCATCTCGTAACCTCCTTGGTCCCTTCGGCGCATACACCCTCCGGAATCCTGAACAGAGCCGCTTCAGGCTTCCAAAAGACAAACGCCTGCCAACTGCGGGACGATGCAACAAGCGTCGCCCGCCACAACCAAAGCTGCTCCGTTCCGGAACGGTGCAAACTGTGATTTTAATAGCCGTCATCGGCCTGTCCACTTAATTTTCCCGATTTTTTCAGCCACGTGAGCAGCATTTCTTTGCACAACAATCAGGCTGAAACTTGGGCCCCCGTCCAAATGGCCTTGCAAAGGGCGCTTTGACCCTCCCGGACTTGCCGGGGATTATTTGAAATCCTCGAGCCATTCTGTCACTCATCGTTAAGCCACCTCGGAACTCCTTATGTTTTATGTAATTGTCCCGTGGCACAACTCTTGCTTTTTGCCACACGCCGCCGCATCTTGCTGCGGACCAGCACGCTCATTGTTGATCAAGGCCATGCCACAAAAACCGCCGACTTGGCGACAACCCTTGCTTGAATTCTCAGCAAACACAGCTGACGCGCCTGTGTCGCAAGACAACGTTCACCCTTATCACAAAGGAGACCATGATGCCCTACAAAACGATTTGCCTCGAAATCCTCCGCCAGCGACTAGAGTTGTACGAGCGACTCCGCAGCCGGCGGATGCTGCTTCCGGCCCTGGAGCAGTACGCGCTGGAACTGAAAGCCAGCTACGAAGCCTGGAAGGCGCAACTCCGCCGTGTCAACCCGCGCAGCAACGATATTCAGATCGCCAGCGAGGCGATGGAACTGGCAGTGGAGGAATTGGAGCGGCGTTTGCCACCCGCGTCTCCGATCGACGAAACGGAACAGCATTCGCTGGACACAGCAATGGCGTTTATCAAATCTCACACGCCGCCCGCGTAACAGCACAACACCGCAAGTACTCTCCCACGCTTTTTGATTTTCCTGCCGAGCCAAGCTCTGCTAATTGGACGAAAACCAGGCGCTGGCGCGCTTCGCTGGCTTCGGCCCGGTCGCCTTGTGCATCTTCCCCGACCCGGTCACCGGCCGCTAAAAGGATGCTTCCTGGCAGTCGGGTGGTTCGCCGCTCCCCAACCAATTAAAAGGAAAGAAGGCGCCCCACGAGGGCGCCCTTGTTGTCGGCGGCATCACGTTACACCAGTTCTTCGGTTTGCTCGTCCTGCTCTATTGCTTCAGCCAGTTGGCGGGACGCGGCATCTACCTCGGCGATGAAATCTTCGGCAGATTTGATTACGGCCAATCGGAGACCGGTGAAGTGCTTCGCAGCTTCCACTCGCGTCTCTGCGCAGCATTCAACGATCGGTTTCCAATCGCCAAGTGCTGGCTCACCATACGGGTAGCACCCATAGGTGATTCGCCATTTTCCATTCACCTTTTCCACGGCCAGGCATTGGATGCCCGCCATGGGATCAGGCTCGGCGTCTGGATCGTCTGGAAGCTCATAATAGACCGCGCGGGGGATGTGATGCTTGGTGAGCTGCTCCTCTGCTCTTCGCCAGAGGATGTTGACCCCGTCATAACGGGCAAAGAGTTCTTTGCGCACTTTCTGTGCGTGTTCGTTGAGTGTCATAGCGACACTCCTTTCTGGTCCCAAGGGAACCCGTAAAAAGCAAGCCGTCAGGGACGGCCTTCAGATTCGGCTTCCGCCGACAACACAAACAAATAAGCCAACTGGGACGCTTCGGCAAGCCCATTGCCGGCTGCTCTACAAGAAAAGCGGCAAACCCCTCCGGTTCTCCGATTCGTCGTGATTGCCACCGAGGATGGCCAAACCAAAAACCCGTTAAACGCCTTGTTGCTAACCAGCTGGGGCGTGATGCGTCAATGAACACAGTTGAAAAGAGAAAGTCGTCGATCTCTCCCTGGTTCATCAAGCCCTTCCGATTGAGGGTCGTTATCAGCATCGCGACCGCCTTCGCGATGCGGTGAGTTTGAAACTTCTTGTCCGTCAGGGTGTAGAAAACGCGCTGTTCAAGATCACTCACGTCTCCATTGAATGTCTCCTTCGCCAGGATTTCTTCTTTCGTAGCCATCATCATTCTCCTTGTAGAAGATAGAGCACAGTCCAGCTGCGACAAACCTAGTCAGCTTTCATCGCCTTCAGGTAGGCCGGTCCCGTCACGCGAACGTACTCGCACCCTTTGCCCGCCACCTCACGAACCGCTGTCGTTAGATCGTGCCCTCCACCGCAGACGATGACGGCCACCGGCCCAGCTTTCAGGGCATTGGCAATCATCGCACGCTCACGCTTGGAAACCGCCGTCGGTTCCGCTTTGAACGCACCATCAGTCAACACGGGCTTGGCCGCGGCGAGCAGCGCTGCATTGTCGAGTGGCAACACGGATTCAAGCTGGCCATCGACGACAAGGCCAAACGCAGCGCCCATTTCCAGCTTGTCGTGCCGATGGGCGGCCTGCATGTCCACTATTTCCTTTTCCAGTGCCGTCAGCTTCTTGCGCCGATCACCGCCTTCTGTCGCTTTCGCCAGCATGTTACGCACGCAAATCCACTTCGTTTACCGGCACGGACCAGTGTGGATCAGTATGTTGTCAAGTGTGTTGTCGAGTCTCCCCCCGTGTCGAGAAGGAAGCCACGAGCGCGAATCAGAGGCCCTGATATGAACCCTGCCGAATCAATCTCCGGTTTATACCTCCGACTGAACGGCTTCTTTTTGTTGCCGGAATTCACCGTTTTCCGAGGTGGATCACACCAGCACATTGATCTTCTCGGTCTGCGGCCCAAGTCGGGGACGGAAGTCGCCTTCAACAAGGACGAGGAGTTGGTTGATTTGCCAATCGACACACTCCTCTTTGACTCGATAAATCATGTGACTAACAACAAATCAACGGAAATTCTTCTTGGAGCCGTTGCCGAAGTAAAGGCTAACCAGACGCTCGAGGAGCCGAGTCCAAATTTCCATTGGGTGACTCCTTTTTTCGGTGCGGTCGATGCGATCGTGCGGATCAATTTCACGGATAAGTTTACAGATGTCTTCGTTGACTCTGACACACAGGGGAACTTTGTCGTGGTCGGCATGCGCCATGCCCTGGTTTGGATCCGGGGCAGAATCAAGACCATGCAGACCCTGTTGAAGTTGAACAAGGGCGAAAGTTGGACACTAAGCGAAGGTTACCTGGCGAACATCCTCCTCTTAATGAAATACGATGGCTATCTTGATAACTAGGCCAGCCGGCGGCAGAATGTGCCGGGATGTGAACAGGTGTTTCCAACCGCCCAGAACACTCGCAAAGAACAAGGTGCTCACGTCGATCCCAATCGGGGACACTGTCTCCGGCCATCAGATAATCTTCCACCCGGCCCCGCCGGTGAAGCTCTTCGTTCTAACGCACTCTACCGGACGCATCTACGTCGCGGGCGACAACTTGGAGGCGGCGATCGACTGGTACTGCACTTCGGGCAAAGTTCAGCGGCGCCAGCGGTACAAGTATTTCGAGGCGGATGAGGG
>DASRAT010000821.1:0-5385 GCA_035638015.1 Gemmataceae bacterium
TACCAGGGCACTTGGAGACGATGATGATCCCCAGGGATTGTTCGACAGCGCTGCACGAAACTCCAAAAATCAATGGCATGCAGATCTCCACGAACAAAGAAAAGGCAATCCAATGAAGCCAGGTTATTTCGAGAAACTTCAAAATGGAGAACAGCAGCTGTCCCTCCGGCCCGATGAGCTTTAACGATGGCCCAATCCCGTGCCTTGTCGAGTCGAGTCGTCGTATAGAAGCCTCTGCCAAAATCCTTGAGATGGCTACCCATTTTTTCATCAACTGCCCGCAATATGCCGGGTGCGTTAGCGACAGTAGTGCCGTGGAACAAGTCAATGGATTGGTCGGTCCAAGGAGGGATGCCCGGTAGAGCCACTGCTGGACGCCCTCCTCAACGGTTTTGGATCTGCCTGGGCTTCGTTGAGGCCATTCTACCTGTGGGGTTTTCCGTAAGCAACAGTCTCTTTCCGCCGAATCTCACGTCTTGCACTTTTCCGCCAACTTCTGTCTCGACACGGACGAAATGCCCACCTATACTAATGGACAACTCGCGCAATACGTTTGACTGTCGTCCTTCCCCGTTTGTGCCCTGCCTGGCTGTTTTGGTTAGAGTGCCGCATCATGATACTTCGACGTGCTTTGCTCGTGACATTGGTGCTGTTCACCGGTGTGGCAATTCAGGCAGTGGTGCGCTCTGCGACCACTCCCGCGGCTGTGGTCGATGACGCCCAGCAAGCCAAAGTAGACAAAGTCACCTACGAAAAAGACATTCTGCCCTTCCTGAAGAAACACTGCTTCTCCTGCCACGGCGACGGCAAGGCCAAGGCTGGCATGTCCTTTGACAAGTTCAGAGACAACGATTCGGTGACCAAGGATCGCAAGACCTGGGACAACGTGCTGCACATGCTGGAATCTCGCGAGATGCCGCCCAAGGAACGGCCCAAACCCGAGCTGGCAGAAGTTGACGCGGCTCTGAAGGCGATTGAGGATTTGTTCATTGAATTCGACCGCACGGCCAAGCCGAATGTCGGTCGGGTGACGCTGCGGCGATTGAACCGCAACGAGTACAACAACACCATCCGTGACCTGGTGGGCATTGATTTCAAGCCGGCCGACGATTTCCCCGGCGATGATGTCGGCTACGGTTTTGACAACATCGGGGATGTGCTCAACGTGTCGCCGCTGCTGTTGGAAAAATACCTCTCCGCCGCAGAGTCGGTTTTGGATCAAGCCATTGTGATCATGGACCCGCCCAAGCTCGCCAAGCAGCGGGTCGACCAGTTCAAGGACAAAAAGAACACGGCAACCGACATCGGCGCCAACGTGACCTTTGAAGAGGGCGATTACATCTTCCGCGTCCAGGTAAGTGCCGACCAGGCGGGCGATGAACCGGTCAAAGTGCGCCTGGTAGCAGGCGGCAGGAACTTGAAGGAATTCGAAATCAAGGATCCCGCCAACAAGCCCGTGACGCAAGAAGTAAAAGTTCGCATGAAGCCCGGGTCCGTGCGTGTGGCGATTAATTTGCTCAATCCAACGAAAAATCCGCCGGCTGGTGCGCCGAAACGGGCGATTAACTTGAAGTTTCTGGAAGTCCAGGGGCCGTTCGACCCGCCGGAACCGCCCCGACCTGAGACGCACAAACGGCTCATGGCTCACAAGGTAGGCCTGCCGCCTCGCGAAGCCGCCAAGGAAATCATCACGCGCTTCGCGACCCGGGCTTATCGCCGTCCCGTGACGACCCAGGAAGTCGAGGCCTGCCTGCTGTTGTTCGACAAGAGCGCCAAGAAAGGCCGGCGTTTTGAGCTGAGCGTGCAAATTGCCCTGTGCCGCGTGCTGGTGTCGCCGCACTTTTTGTTCCGGGTCGAACTCGATCCGCCCGGCACTCCGCCGAACACTCCCTACTCGCTCAACGAATTCGAAATCGCCAGCCGCATGTCGTATTTCCTGTGGAACAGCATGCCCGACGATGAGTTGTTTGCCCTCGCGAGCAAAGGCGAATTGCGTAAAAACCTGGCGCAGCAAATCACGCGCATGACCAAGGACAAAAAGTCGAAATCGTTCCTGGAAAACTTCGCGGAGCAATGGCTGACCTTGCGCAAGCTGGAAACGGCGTCCCCCGATCCCAAGATGTTCCCGAAATTCACTCCCTCCTTGCGGGACGCGATGATCAAGGAAAGCCAGCTGTTCTTCGACTTTGTGGTCCGCGAGAATCGCAGCGTGCTAGACTTGTTGGATGCTGACTTTACCTTTGTTAACGCTGAGCTTGCCAAGCACTACGGCCTCCCCGCCGTCAAAGGCAAGGATTTTGTGAAGGTCAAAGCGCCCGCGGGCCGTGGGGGCATTCTGACGCATGCAGGCATTCTGACGTTAACATCGAATGCGACGCGTACGTCACCGGTGCGGCGTGGCAAATTTGTCCTGGAACAGATTTTCAATTCCCCTCCGCCGCCTCCCCCGGACGATGTTCCTGAATTGGACGATCAGCACGAGCTCAAAGGCACCCTCCGCCAGGTCATGGAACAGCACCGCGCCAATGCTATTTGTGCGTCGTGCCACAAACGCATGGACCCGCTCGGCTTCGCTTTTGAGAATTTCGATGCCATTGGCGCCTGGCGGGACAAGGACGCTGGCGTGCCCGTTGACGCCTCGGGGGAATTGCCCGACGGTAGGACGTTCAAGGGGGCCGACGGACTCAAGGCACTGATCAAACAAAATAATAAAATGTTTGTTCGCTGTCTGACAGAAAAGATGCTAACATACGCCCTGGGCCGGGGTTTAGAGCCCTACGACCGCCGCGCCGTGGACAGTATTGTTGAAGCGCTCACCAAGCAAGACTACCGGTTTTCCGTACTTATTTCGGAAATCATCAAAAGTGACCCGTTCCAAATGAGGATGACAGGAGAAGCCAAATGAGTTCGATGCGTATTTCCAGGCGGACCGTGTTGAAGGGCATTGGCGCCACCGTAGCGTTGCCGTTATTGGAAGCGATGCTCCCGGCCGCCTCGGCTGCGGCGCCAGCTGCCCAAGCACCTCGGCGCATGGCTTTCATCATGTTCCCCCATGGAGCGTGGATGCCCTCCTGGATGCCCACGGGTCAGGGTCCGGATTACACGATGACGCCTTGCCTGGAACCCTTTGGCGAACACCGTAAAGACATGATCGTCTTCGGCAATCTCCTTTGCGACAAGGGCTACCCCAATGGCGACGGCGCCGGCGACCACGCCCGGGCCGGCGGCGCTTACCTCACCGGCGCCCAACCCAGGAAGACGGCCGGGGCCAATTTCAGCTGTGGCGTGTCCGCGGATCAAATCGCCGCCTCAAGGCTTGGCGACCGCACCCGTTTCCGCTCGCTCGAACTGGCCATTGACCGCTACCGCGCCACCGGCAATTGCGACAGCGGCTACTCCTGCGTTTACGAACACACGCTGTCCTGGCGCAACCCCACGTCGCCGTTGCCGACCGAATCGAACCCCCGCATGGTGTTCGACCGCCTCTTCCGTGGCGGCCAAGCCGACGCCGAAACCTCTGCCCGTAACGACCTGCGCAGCAGCGTCCTCGACTCCGTGCTGGACGAAGCCAATAACCTCAGTCGCCGCCTCGGCGGCAACGACCAGCGCAAGCTCGACCAATTCCTGACCGGCATCCGTGAAGTCGAACAACGCATCGCCCGCGCGGCGACGCTTGCCCCCGTCGATGTGCCCCCAGATTTCGGCCGGCCCGCCGGTGTGCCCGCCGACCTCACCGAACACATGCGGCTCATGTACGATCTGATGGCCCTGGCCTTCCAGACCGACGTCACCCGCATCATCACCTTCATCGTCGCCCGCGAAGGCAGCGATTTCCGCTACCGCATGGTCGGCGTCAACGAAGGCCACCACACCCTGTCGCACCACCAGAACCGCCCCGCCAACCTCGCCAAGCTCAAGGCGATCAACGTTTACCTCAACGAGCAGCTGGCCTACTTCATCGGCAAACTCAAATCAATCAAAGAAGCCGAAGGCAACCTGCTCAACAACAGCATGATCGCTTTCGGCAGCGCCCACTCCGATCCCAACCGCCACGCCCACGACGACCTGCCGATCCTGCTCTTCGGCCAGGGCGGCGGCAGCATCCGAACGGGCCGCTACATGCGCATGCCGCCTCGGACGCCGCTGAATAACCTTTGGATCGCGATGCTGGAGCGGTTTGGGGTTCCGAATGCGCGGTTTGGGGATGGCACGGGGGCGCTGCAAGGGTTGTCTTAATTGCCCGCGCAAAAGCGAATTGAACAGTGACAATAGGTGTCACCACATCAACCCGAAGCGCGAGCGAGGAATTTACTATTCCTGGCTTGTGCTTCGGGTTGGTAGCATTATGAGGCCGAATAATCTGTTGCATCGTAGCAGCGCGCAAATCATTCAACCTGGAGAATGGGAGTAAACAAATGCGCGAGACGTTTGTCCCACCCTTCGCGATTGCTTACAGATATCTCGATATTCCTGATCCATTGGCAGCGTGGTATCCTTTTGTGTCTTTGATATGGTCCGCATTGGCATTGTTTTTGGCGTACGGTTTCGCACGCCGGTTAGTTGCACCTTGGAATGGCACTACTCGGTTCGGACTAAGCGATGTTTCTTGGCGTGACAGGGGCATTTGCTTCGCCATCGCCGCTTTCATTGCTACCGTGTTGTGGATAGGTTTCGATTACCTGCAAGATGATGGTTTCCTTTTTCAGATATTGTCCGCGCTGCCGCCTCAGCACGAAAATGTAGTCAGGGCATTGCTTCTGGTCGTATGCGGTTGGGGTGTATGGACGGTTGTTCTTGCTGAAATGTTGGCGTATTCCTTGGTGGGAATGAGGCGCCGTCGGGAATGGAATGGCCTTCCGCCGGGCTAATTCCAGCGGGACAACGTCGCCAATGAACGCTGGCGACAACAACCGCAAGTGGGAGTCGGCTATGCCTGTTGACACGCCACAGCGTCGTCGCCGAATCCAGCAACTCGTCAACAATGCGTTTCCCGGTTGTTCGGCGGAATTTGTGGCAGGAAAGCCCGGCGCACTCGCCTTTCGCGTTCGCGGTCCCACTGGTCGCTTTCGATCAGGAATCATGACTCTGCCGTCGCATCATGAAAGGATCAAGCTGAACTCGAGTTGGCTTGAGCGGCAGTTGAAGAGTGCTGCACGAAAGACGTAAATCATTCTTGCCAGTGCAAGTTCCCTGCACCAAAGGTGCAAAATCGCCAAGCCCAGGGTCGCGCAGCGCACCCTGGGCCGAGCAATGCGAGAAGCCGGTTTCTACGCCAACGGCATTACATCAAGCGAATCCCAAACATAGCGTTCGTCCCATTACCCCGCCTTTTGCAGCTTGGCGTCGAAAGTCGTTGGATCGGCGATGCCGAAATCCTCCAATTCC
>DASRAT010000822.1:0-2249 GCA_035638015.1 Gemmataceae bacterium
CTTCAATCGCGCCAACGTCTTGGCCGACAGTGCCAAGTATGACAAGGCGATCGAAGACTACAACGAGCACCTGAAACTCAGCCCGCAAAGCCACGAAGGCTATCACAATCGCGGCGTCTGCTGGTTTCGCCTGGCTCAAAACGACAAGGCCATTGCCGATTTCAGTGCTGCTATTAGCCGCAAGCCAGACTTCGTGGCGGCCTACGGCCTCCGTAGCTCGGCATTCATCAACACCGGGCACAACGACCTGGCCATCAAGGACTGCGATGAAGCGATTCGGCTCGATCCGAAATTTGTGCCGGCTTATCGCAATCGCGCTCAGGCGTGGGCGAACATGAGAGACTATCCCAAGGCGATCCAGGACTTTGATGCCGCTCTCAAGCTTGAACCGAAGTCCGCCGAGACCTACAACGGCCGGGGACTGGCTTACCGGCATCTGAATGCTCCGGAAAAGGCGCTCAAGGACTTTGAGGAAGCGCTTCGCCTCAATCCCAAATTGGCCCCGGCCCATAACAACCGCGCCTTGGTTTGGACGGACTTGCAACAATATGACAAGGCTCTCAAAGGTTTCGAGGAATCTCTGCAGCTCGATCCCAGGCAAGCCAATGCCTTCAGCGGCCGGGCACGGGTTTGGCTGGTGACCAAGGAATACGACAAGGCCATTGCCGATTGCGACGAGGCAATTCGCCTCAACCCCAAATTCAGCCCAGCCTACAGCAATCGCGCTGCCGCCTGGGTCAAGAAAAAGGATTATGACAAGGCTGAAAACGACTTTCAGACGGCATTGAAATTGAGTCTCAGCGATTGGAACTGTGCCGAATTCGCGTTTTTCCTGGCCACCTGTCCCGACGCCAAATACCGCGACGCCAAAAAGGCCATCGAATTGGCCAAGAAGGCCAGCGACATGCAGCCAAAGAACATTACCAATAGCTCCTACCTGGCAGTGCTGGCCGCCGCCCACGCGGAAGAAGGCAACTTCGCCGAGGCGGTGCAGTTGCAGCAGAAGGCACTCACGAATCCCATACTGTCCGCAAGCATGCGGGCAGATTGGGAGGCGCGGTTGGCGCTGTATCAGCAGCAGAAGCCGTATCGGGATGAATGAGCGCGTGTCAGGCCTTTTGGTGACATAGAATTTCAAATAGCGCCCCGCTATCATCATCAACAGCATCCCGCGCTTCGATTTCGAGGAATCTCGCCAATGCTCCGCATTTTTGCTGTCGCGACCGTGCTCTTGACTTCCGTTCTTCATTTGACGCCTGTCGGCCAGGATACTTTCAATCCGAAGATCTTGGGGCCTTCCAAGGAAGGCCAAAAGGCGATGGCGCGCATGACCATTCCGAAAGGGACCGAGGCGACTCTCTATGCCGCCGAGCCGATGCTGGCCAACCCGGTTTCGTTTTGCTTCGACGAACAGGGCAACATCTACGTTGCCGAGTCTTTTCGCATTGGCGCGGGCGTGCTGGATAATCGCGACCACATGAAGAAAAAGAAAACCTGGCTCGATGATGAGCTGGCTTGCCAATCCGTGGCGGACCGCGAGGAGATGTTCAAAAAGCAGTTCGGCAAGGATTTCGCCGGCCTGGGCAAAGCTCACGATCGCGTTCGCAAATTGGTGGATAGCCAGGGCACGGGCGTTGCGGACAAGGCGTTTGTTTTCGCCGACGGTTTCAATACCCCGCTCACCGGCGTGGGCGCGGGCGTGCTGGCGCGGCAGGGCAAGGTTTATTACACCTGCATTCCCGATCTGTGGATGCTCGAAGACACCAAGGGTGAAAACAAAGCCGACAAGCGGCAATCGCTGCATTACGGTTTCGGCGTGCACACCGCTTACATGGGCCACGACCTGCACGGCCTGAAAATGGGGCCGGACGGGCGTGTCTATTTTAGCATTGGTGACCGCGGGCTGAATGTCAAAACGCCGGAAGGCAATGTCGTTGCCAATCCGCATTCGGGAGCGGTGCTGCGCTGCTGGCCGGATGGGTCGGGGTTGGAGTTGTTCGCCAAGGGTCTGCGCAATCCGCAGGAACTGGTCTTTGACCAATACGGCAATCTCTTCGCCGGCGACAACAATGCCGATGGCGGCGATAGCGCTCGCTGGGTCCACCTTGTCGAAGGCTGCGACAGCGGCTGGCGCATCGGCTACCAGGAGATGACCAAGCCGATGCGTCTTGGCCCCTGGAATGCCGAGAAGATTTGGAACACGCAATTTTCCGGGCAGCATGCCAACGTCGTGCCGCCGGTCGGTTACA
>DASRAT010000823.1:0-2420 GCA_035638015.1 Gemmataceae bacterium
TCGCTCCTGTGATCTTCAAGGATTTTGGCATCGTGGAGTTCGGCCTGGCCCTGGCGGTCGCGGGGCTGTTGCGGCCGACGATGAAAGACATGGGCTGGACGGAAATGCTGATGTCCGGCATGGGCCAGTCCGGCGAAACCGGCAAGCACCATCACGGCAAAGGCGGCAAGAAAATCACCAAATCTGCCGATACCGCCGGCCTCACGCTCGCACTGGACTTTGTCCTACCAATAGCGGTCTTGGCCCTGCTCGGCCTGACATTGGCAATTTTCAAACCCGGCCTTGGCGAGGGCGGCACCGAGACGTTGTTTTACGCCTTCATTGTGCCGATCATCTGCACGGCCTGCTTCTTCGCCCGGCCCTTGCGATTTGGGCTGGCGCTGTCCGGCATCCTCTTATTTAGCGGCATGTATTTGCAAAGCGGTTCGGTGCTGTTCCAAACCCGCAGCTATTTCGGCGTCTTGCGTGTGCGCGAAGGCGCCGAGGACTACGGCGGCATCCCCATTCGTTACACCAACTTGACGCACGGCACCACGCATCACGGCGAGTGCTTACAGGCCAACGAAAAGGTGAACCTCAGCCGCGTGGCAACTACCTATTATCATCGCCAGGGTCCGGTCGGCATTTGCATGGACCGCTTCAACTGGTTCCCCATCGAATATGCCGATTCTGGCGACCACAAGGTGCCGCTTTCCAAAATCACGCCTTTGGCGGATTGCCGCATGCCGGCATCGCTGGTTGGTTTGGCCGTGCCCACGCCCGGAATCCCTCTGCCCATCAACATGCTGGTCGGTGTCTGGTCGGAACCGCCCTACGCCGTCATCGGCATGGGCACCGCCACGATGGCGACGTATTGCAGGCCTTTCCAGACGTGCCATTTCTACGAGATCGACGAGCAGATCAGGTTGCTGTCGCTGCCTGCTAGCGGCAAGCCCTATTTTGGCTACGTCAGCGATGCCCATAAACGCGGCGGCAACGTCCAAATCCTGATGGGCGACGCCCGTTTGCGGATGGCAATGCCGTGGATCCCCGAGGACGATTCCGTCAAGGACAAGCCCTCCTGGGAAATTTCTGACAAGCACTTCGGCATGCGCGGCGGCCCTGAGTACTTTTACCACTTGATGGTGGTGGACGCTTTCAGCTCCGACGCCATTCCGCGGCACTTGATTACCAAGCAAGCCATGGAGATGTACTTCCGCCATCTCAAGCAAGGCCACTGGGGCGAGTGGGTCGAGCTCAATCCCAAGGACACCACCAGCGACATCAACGGGGACAAGATCGACGTGTCCAGGTTGTACGATTCTCAGGAAAAGAAGGAAGGCGACAAGCTCTTCAAACGCTGGTGGTATCCCGGCGGCGTGCTGTGTGTGCACACTTCCAACCGCCATTTGCGGCTGGTGCCGGTGGTGACCGACACCTCCGGCGTGGTCGAGTGGGAAAACCAGTACAACGCCGACAAGAGCGGCAAGTCGGAGAAAAAGGTTACGGGTCTCGTCGCCTGGCGCGCCCACGACAATGCGCCGGGACACAGCAGCAAGGTCGTCAGCAAAAACCAAAAGGAAGACATCGGCCATTTCACTTCCGAATGGGTGATGGTGGCCCGCGATGACAAGGACCTCAAGCACCTCAAGACGCCAACCAAGTACAAGGAGTGGTGTGAGGCAGCGTTCAGCGAAAAGGATCCGCGGAGAACTGAAACCACCTACTGGACGCGGCAGCACCCGACCGGGACCTATGTGTGGACCGACGACCATTCCAACTTGATGGCGGTGTTCCGTTGGCCGTGGTCGCGGCATTCCGATTAACAAAACCGTAGGACGGCCTTCCCAGGCCGTCCATCGTGACGGAGACGGCGTGGGAAGGCCGTCCCACGAAAAAGCGGAATGGACGGCAGTGTCTTTGGAGCTGTCATTCATTCCGCTTTTTTGCGTTGCATCAGAGGGATCATGCAATGATCTGGTGGATTGTCGATAACATCACCCTTGTGCTGTTGGTTCTAGCCGTCATTGCCTTGTGCTGTGGCGCCGCCTGGTGGAGTTTTCGCAACAACAAGCTGCTGATCGGCGTCGCGGCGCCGGTTACATTGATGCTGGCGGCATGGGTGATGTCGTTGTTCATTGTCACGGACCGCAAACAGCTGGTGCGCATCATCGAAAACATGCAAGATTTGATCAATGCCGGCAAAATCGATGAATTTGCCGAGTATTTCGATGAGGACATCACGGTGGATACGCTCAACGGCAAGCTGCCATTCAAAAAAGCACAACTCAAGTCGCTGGCGGAGGGCAATAAAAAACACTACATGGTCAAAAAGATCTTTGTTAGCCAGATTGATGTGGAGGAGATTTCCCGTCCCAATGCGGACGTGGCCTTTATCATGGGCAATGAAGAGGGGCCGGAGCGTGGCCGCTGTAGAATGA
>DASRAT010000824.1:0-4635 GCA_035638015.1 Gemmataceae bacterium
CTCGAAAGCGGCGACAAGTCGCCGCACTCCAAAGGTTGTTAATCGATCCCGGTCTCACCAACCACGTCTTTGCCAGCGTAGGTATGCAGCGCTTGCCAGGTCGCCGGACTGATGCTCGTGGAGACCGTGTGAACGCTGGCATCGCAAAAGACGACCAGCATGTAATCTGGATTGAAGCTGACCGCCGTGCCCGCCAGGGGATCGCAAGCCGCTTGCGTGGGCGCACGTTGCCACAGGTTCATGCTCACGCCAAAGGTCGCGGCCGTAGGCGAGTTGGGTGAGTTGTGGGCCGGGTCGTACCATAGTGAACCGCCATTGCCGCAGGTGTGATATTTGGTGGCGAAAAGCAGCGTTTGTGATGTGCCGTCTATGACCTGGCCCCATTTCAACTTGATCAACTTCGGCCCTTCTTGAAGTTCGCCGAGACCGCCTTCCGAGTAGAACAGCCGCATATTCACTACGTAGTTGGTCGCGCCCGCCGGAGGATTACGCAGCGTGGGGTCATTGGAGGCCAAGAACGGCGTGATGACGGCGTTTGGGTCGGGAGCATTCCAAACCGGCGTGTTTTCGATGAAGGGCAGAAGATGGTAGTGGAACGTACCGGTTAACTTTCCCCCATACATTCCAAAGTAAGGCGAGATGGTTTTATTTTGATCGTGTGAATAGATTACAGCATTTGCCAATTGACGCAAGTTGTTCTTGTTCGCGGTGCTGCTCCAGTTTTGATCAGATGGCTTTTGAACCGCCATCACTGCGACGGCCAGCAACCCGATGACCAAAACAAATCCGCCAATCAGCGCCAACGCATCGCGCCGCGAAAACCCGGCGCGAGCTGGCTCCTTTCTCTTGACCATGACACTCCCTCCAAAAAGAAGAAATAAAACCGCGTGTTGCGACATTACGCAGCGCCGCTACATGATTGGGCGATGAGAAAACAAACGATGAAAATGACGAATGGCGGCGTCTTCCGCGCAGGGCGGAATGCCAAGGAAGTCGAGCTTGATCGCAGCCGGTCAGTCTGCCGCGTACTCAGGTACGATATCTCCGCAACCATAGGTGTGGAGTGCTTGCCAGATATTCAAATTGTTTGATTCCGAAAAGGCGAGCACACTGCTGTCGCAAAATACAATCGCGATGAAATTTGACTTGAAACTGACTGCCGTACCGGCCGATGGGTCGCAAGCCTCTTTGGTTGGCGCTGCCTGCCATATAGCCATGCTAGCTCCAAAGGTCGCGGCAGTTGGTGAATTGCGTGCATTATTGAGCGGGTCGAGCCACAGGGAACCGCCATTGGCACCACATTGCTGATATTTGGTGGAAAAAAGCAAGGTATTGGATGTGCCGTCCGTCACCTGGCCCCATTTCAAGTAAATGGGCTTTTCACCCATTTTCAATTCGCCCAGGCCGCCATCTGTGTAGAACAGCCGCAAGTTGACTGCAAGATTTGCGGCGCCGGCCCCGTTGTTAATTGAAGTCTGGTCTTCTGTGGACAGGAATGGAATTACAATGCCATTGGCGTCGCCGGAGATGTAAAGGTCCTGCCTTTCAACAAAGGGCAGCAGATGGAAATGAAAAGTGCCGTTGCTTTTGCCGCCATAGGGTCCAAAAAACGGTGGGATGGTTTTGTGAGCATCGTGAGCCATGTTCACGGCAGTTGCACATTGTCGCATATTGCTGGCTAATTCGGCGCGAACCTTGAATTCTCGCGCGCCGTAGACGCCCATTACCACGACTCCCACAGCAAAGAGGCAAGCTGCAAGCACTACCAGATAACCAGTCACCCGATGCGCGGTGCTTTCGCACCCTTTGACTTGAAACATGACACACCCTCCGCAAAAGATGAAGAAATAAAAACTCACCTGGCGAAGTGTGCCGATCCCACAGCCGGCCGTAGCCGAGCCGATGCCGCCTTGGAGCGAGGAGACAACGAACAAAGAAAATGAAAACGCGGCGTCGACGTGGAAAACGGCGCGGTTGCTGGAAGATTGCACCTGCGCCATCCAACAGCCTAAACCCGCGGCACTGGCGTGTCAATCGTTTCTTTGGCCGACGACTGCATGAGCGTGGCAATGAGCAAACAGCAAATCCCATTCGCAACGTTGAATCCGCACACAAAGTGCCTCCGCGGCAGACTGAGTGTTCAGACTCCGCTCGCAAAGATCGACAAACGCGAACGGGTCCCATTCCGATTGCGAGGTCAAAAAACCTGCTTCGCAGATCTTGGCCCCCGCGGCCAGGCGTGCAACTTCCTGCTGCAATGGTGTAAACACCGAGTGCTTGCCGACGCGGCGAAACCAATACTTGCTGTTGGAAAAATCGCCCTCGCGGCGATGCATCAACCCGTGCCAATAACTGCCGCTGGTCGTCTCAATCTCCTGACTGATCTTGTGCGATTCGTCCAGATAGCTGTGTAGTAGCCACAAGCCGGACAGGCAGCAAGCGGCCATGTCGTGGTCCGCAATCGCATGGGGTGCAAAGGCGGTGTCGATCCGCAGCGCTTTGAGCTTTGCGTAAGCCGACGTATTGGGCGCGCCGGGCTCCAGCGGCGGCAATAGTTCGGGGGCAAGTAACTCTGCCAGCGCCGGAGAATATTGAATGGGGTTGACCATGACGGCATCCCTCGTCTTGTTATGGAATACGCTTATGATACGCTGGACGAATCCAGGAGACTTCCCATGCCAAGCCAAATTGTCGCGCTGACCTTCGTGATCCTTTGTGCCGGTGTCCTTCAGCAGGCGGGCGATCCTACCAAGCAGCCCAAGAAAGCCCTGGCCGGCTGGCCCGGCCTTTTCCCCATCTTCAATGGTTATGACCTTGTCTTCGATGACGCCCGGCTTGGGGGCGACAAAAAACGCCAAACCTACCGGCAAACCGCCGTATACCACTGGACCGGCGGCGCCGACCGCCACCTCCACGTGCAAATCGCGCGCGATGCCGACTTCACAAAGATGTTCACCGAGGAAACGATGAAAAACAATATGCCAAAGGCCCAGAAAATCGAAATCGCCAAGCAAGATGCTTGGTTGATTGAATATGATCAAAAGCTTGGGAAAAAAGAAAAAATGCCAACCCATGCAAAGTTGATTGTGCCGTTGGGCGACGACCATTTTCTCTTGATCACCCAAGTGGGCCTAGGGCCGTTTCCCGAAAGCATCCAGACCTTGGCCGAGAAGTTCGACTTCCAAAAAATCAAGAAAGCCCTTGAGAATCCGCCCGACACCGGCACGCATCGCACGGTCGAGGCCTTTCGCCAGCTTAAAAAAGGCATGTCCTACGCCGAAGCCGCCACCTGGATCGGGACCGCCGAAAAGGACATCGGCAGCGGCATCCACATCATGGCTTACACGCTCGACGACGGCTCACGGGTGATGCTGGGTTTTCCCGATTTCAACAAGCTGATGTACGTCAAGCACGAGGGCAAGGACGGCAAGGTGGTGGATTTGGTGGATTGAAAGCCAATTACTAATCGCTGTCACAAGTCATCTTCGGTTAGACTTGCATCCTTCATGATGGCGTGCTGCGTGCCAGGCTTCAAGTCTTTGTTTCCGTGGACGGGCACGATAATTGTGTGCGGACTTCCAGTTTTCTGATACGCACGGTGGCTGGATTTGGTGCGCACGAGCACCCACCCATGCCGCTCCAGAACCCGGCACATCCGCTTTCCGGAAACGGGTTTCACAGCTCGATTTCCTGAAGCTGAGCCTTGGGGGATTGGTCGTGGATGCGAGTCATTGCCGTGTCTGAAGTAACCTCCAGCCACAACTCGGCAGCCTCGCGAATGTTTGCCAGTGCTTCGTCGAGCGTTTCGCCCTGCGAATAGCAACCAGGCAGGGCCGGCACGCTTACGGAAAAACCGCCCACGTCCTCGGGACTAACGACTACTTTGAGTTTCATCGTAATTGCTCACTAGGATTTGACCTTCGATTGCATTGTACCCGCTGATAGCCTACATTCCAAACAAACCGTGCGGCAAATAGATTGTAACGTTTGTCCTCGCCAAAGGTCATTGCTCAATGAGTGAATTCGCCTTCATCAACTGGCTCCGCCGCCGCACACCCGCCGATCCGCGCGTGGCCATCGGCCCCGGTGACGATTGCGCTGCCATTCGGTTTCCCACTGATCAGCCCTGCCTTATCACCACCGACATGCTGCTGGAAGGCAGTTGCTTCCGCATTGCCGAAGCGGGGCCGCGTCGTGTTGGCCGTAAGGCGATGGCGGTCAATCTCAGCGACATTGCCGCCATGGCGGGTCAACCGCTTGCGGCGGTGGTCAGTGTCGGCTTGCCACGCCAGGCCGGCATGGCGCTTGCTCAAGAACTTGACGCGGGATTGCGCGAAATGGCCGACGCCCTCAACGTCGCCATCGTCGGCGGCGACACCAATAGCTGGGACGGCCCGCTGGTCATCTCGGTAACTCTACTGGGACAGCCCACGGGCCGTGGTCCGGTGACGCGCAGCGGCGCCAAGGCCGGCGATTGGTTGTTAGTGACAGGCCCCTTGGGCGGCAGCATTCTCGGCAAGCATCTCGACTTCACGCCGCGTGTCCGGGAGGCAATCGCCTTGCACGCCGCTGCCGACTTACACGCCATGATCGACATCAGTGACGGCCTGGCCGCGGACCTCAATCACATCTGTG
>DASRAT010000825.1:0-4112 GCA_035638015.1 Gemmataceae bacterium
AGATTGACCTGCTGCGCACCGGTCTGCGCGTGCCCATGCGCCAGCCTTTGCCATCGCTCCCCTATTTTGCATTTGTTGGAAGGTTCGAGCAGCGCCCTTTCGTCGATGTCTATCCGATCCCGCTTGACCAACCGCTGCCAATAATCCAGATCCCTTTATTGCAAGGCGATCCCGATTGTCCGCTGGATTTGCAGCGGGCAATCAACACGGTTTATGATGCCCTGCGTTACGATCTGGTTGTGGATTATAGCAAGCCGCCCGAAGTGCCGTTGCCGCCGGAGGCAACGGCTTGGGCCGAGGAACGGTTGCGCATTTGGCAGTCAAAAACCGGAGGCGCCGCCTAGCGTCCTTTCCCTATCTCATAATGCTCGCGAATCAACTGATACCGCGAAACCAGCACCGCCACCGTCTCAAACTGCGCGATATTGCTGTAAGTCACCCGCGAATTGGGCAAAGCAATCAGATTGTCCGCGCGATACGGCCAATTCTTGATCTTGAACTCCAACTGCTCTCTGAATTCCTTGAGCTGTCGCCCGGTGTATTTGTCAATGTCCTTCGCTTTGCTGTCCAAATCTTCCAAATCTTTGAACGCCTTGATCGCCGCCTTGACCTCGCTTTCCATCACCTCAATTTCGTCCCGCCACAAACGCTGAGTGCGAGCGATATTGGTGTCCACCCAGGCCGATTGGTATTTCTCGGGCACGGGGTATTTCTTCAAAACATCGCGGAAAGCATTGAGCTCGGCGTCATTGTGGGCGAAGCGTGGCGCCTCTGGCAGCCGCTCCGCTTTGATGTACGCTTGCCACTCTTGGGAAAACTTCTCGTAAGCCTCCGCTTCTTGGAGATGTTCCACCACGTACGCTTGCAATTCCGGCGGCATCTTGGCGAACTGCGGGTTATCGCGATACGCTCTCAACTCCTTGATCGTTTTGCCGACCGGCTCACGCAGACGCAGCACCGCGTTTTCGTTGTGGGCGGCGCGATACGTTTTCAGGTCCTTCTCAAACCGCTCCACTTCCGTCTCGTATCGTGTCGCCAGAAAAAACAGGGCCAAGATGACCATGAACCCAACAAGGAGCGACAAAACGCCCACTACCCAGCCCAGCCGTTCAGTGGCATGCCGACTACGGTCGCGGAAATCTCGAGCCGAGTCGAGACATTGTCGAAACAGTTCAGCGACGCCGAAGGGTTCCTTGGGCTTTGCCGGGGCATCGGCCAACGCCGGCCGCTTGATGGCAGTCGCCCAGACGTGCAGGTCGATCCTGCCGAAGGGCATCTGGTCGTGTTCAGCCTGCTGCTCCAGAAACTCTTGAAAACGCTGATGCACCTGGCGTTTGCGTTCCTCGATGTTGTCCATCCACACCGCAGTGGTGTCCTGGGGCTTGGCGAGCAGATCGCACTTGGTCAACACCAGGAATACCGGCAAGCCGCCGATTTCGGTGCGCTGGCCCCGGCCTTCTTCGAGAACCCGCAAGAAACGGGCAAACTGACCGAAGTCGCGTTTTAGCTCGGCCAACTGAGCGGAGATGTCCACCACCAAAACCAATGTGTCGGCGGCCAAAACTGCTTTGACCAGGGCACGTTTGGCAAGGTCACCTGACAAGGCATCCTTGCGCGACAGCATTTCGCTGGCGACTCGGCCGTCGCAATCGAACAGCACTGCGTCGCCGCCTGGAGAGCCGTCTTTGGATGGCAACGGCTCGATTGTGATCGGGTAGGGCGCCACTTCCTCCAACGTTTCACGAGGACGATCTTCATAAAGGCGGCGCTGCAGCTCTACCAGACCATGCGATTTGTCAATCAGTTTGCCGGCGAGGACTTGCTCTTGCGTTTGAGCGGCCTGGGCCAGCGCGCCCAATAAAGATGATTTGCCGGCGTCAGGCATGCCGAACAGGACGATTCGGTAGGCATGGCGAGGGATAACAGGTACAGCGGTGGAAGATGTCTGCGGCATAGTGCGGCTAACGTTATTTGGCGCTGCCATCGTCGATCACGAAAGAGCGTTTCTTGTTGTCGTCCGAGTTCAAAACCATTTGCCGTAATCGCACAACCGCCGGATCGTTTTCCGACGTACTAGTGCGCGTCAACACAACTTCGACCCGCGACCATTGCTCGCGGTGCATTTTCCAATAAGCCTCGACCCCTTCGAAGTTGACCGCCGGGCCTTTCCGATGGAGCAGGTAAAACTTGTCGCCCTCCGCCGTCGTCGGCCCAAGCATCTCAATGACCAAAATCTCCGACGTATTCGCCGGTTTGTCTTTGCCCGTGCCGCTTTCGCTCGACCCCTTGCCTGGGGCGGCCGTCGCGCCGTTGCCGGTTCCTCCCTTGAATGGCCCTTTGCCCGAGCCGGTGCCGCCGCCAGTCCCTCCGCCACCGCCGCCACCCGAACCAATCGGCATGTAAATAAACACAATCGCCGCCAGCAGCAAACCACCGCCCAATTTGGCGCATGTCCCCAGCGAGCGTGGTATTGGCTTGTGAAACGCCGCTCTTACCAAACCGGCCGCGACAGGCCCCGCCACCAAATAGCCAACGACAAACCCTCCCGCCGCCGCAATCAATCGCAGCGCAAACTTGAATAGCTCCGGGATGCTCATGTCGAATAGTGAGTTCACGGCGGCGCCCCTTTCTCCCCGGCCGGCCGGGTCGTCACCAGGCCGGTGCATTCCACGCCGTCAAACCACTGGCGATATCTGTTCATCAACACCTGGTCGGGCTGGAGCGTGTTGGGATAGGCAGCATCGTAAGGCCGCGTAAACAAATACACAAGCTTGAGCAGCCCGGCCTCCTTGCGGTGTTTACCAATCAGTTCGCGAGCCACATCGGCATCGGCGATTTTGAGCGGCGGCTGCCCGGGTCTGGCCGTGTCGAAATACGACAACGAGCCGTCCGCCGGGCTGATCTCGATGACCTTGATGTATGGCATTTGCTGCCGAAATTGCTTCTGCTTTCGTTCCAACTCCGCGAGCGTCGTTTTCACACGGTCCTGTTCCTGGTAAAGCTTGCGCAATTCCACTCGCAGCTCGTCCGGGCTTTTGTTTTCGCCAAACTCATCTAGTTGACTATACGATTCATTCTCGCGGATAATCGGCATCAGCAAAAACATGCAAAAAAGTAAGGTCAGCACGTCGATCATGGGTATGAAAAAGCGCGTGACGCTGCGCCTGGGCATGCGGATCATGGCCGCGTCTCCGCACTGCTGTCCGGCTCACCGCCGCCAAGCGACACGATCAGATCGCGGCCGAGCAGCACAAGCCAGGTCGGAAAGATGTTGATGAGAGCCATGAACAGCCCGCTGCCGGTCGCGGTGATGGCCGGTGCGTATAGCTTGATGATGTCACGAGTTTCGACGTGCGATTGGTTTCCCAGCGCGTGAAAGGTTTCCAGAATGCCAGTGACGGTGCCGATGAGACCCAAGAGCGGAAACCACTCCGCGGCCTGTGCGAGATTCGACAGCCAGCGGTCGGGCCGTTCGTCGAAGCCGGTGCCACGCCAGTGCAGTGCCCGCCAGCTGAGCGCGACCTGAATGGCGAACAGGGTGAAGCCCAAGCCAAGGATCAGCCAGTCCATGCGTGAAACACGGATGCGCTCGAGATAGAAGTCGAAAGCGGCGGACGGCGTCGCTGCCCCCACCAGAGCGGCAGCCAGAACCGGCAACAGGCAAAGAACAAACGGCAGAACGTGTTGGATTAAAAGCCGTCTCACGATTTTATCCTGGAATGAGACTTGGCATTAATGAGCCGCCGGGCTTGTCCCGGCGGGGATAAACCCCGCCGCTCGTAACAATTTCAAACCTCGTGCCGTCTCAAAAACTCCGGCAGCGCCTGCACCTTCCCTTGCCGGTCGATGCAGCCCAAGGTCGTTTCCCCCTCCGCCAGCAAAACCCCATCGCGAAACAACTCGTAACGATGCTCGATCTTGACCAGCGTGGTCCGCACTGCCGTGGTGCGCAGGGTCAAAAGGTCGTCATAACGGGCAGGACTTTTATAGCGGACCTGAACGCGCGTGATGACTAACAGAAAACCCTGATCCTCCATATCCCTGTAGGACGCGCCCAGCGAACGCAGCAATTCCGTGCGGCCCTGCTCGAAGTAGACCAGATAATTGGCGTG
>DASRAT010000826.1:0-4875 GCA_035638015.1 Gemmataceae bacterium
CCGAGACAAGGCCGACATATAAGTCTACATCACTGCCAATCCTCGCCAGCACTCGCCATGCGACGGCGTATTTTTCATCGCCCTCATCCACCTCGCGCTCTTCGTGAATGGCCACATATTTGCCGCGATGCGTTTTCAGCAGTTCAGCCACCAACCGGAGCCACACGGTCAATACCATGAGCTATGTTATTTCTCATCCTTCTTGGCGGGTGGCGGCTCGGGATCGGGCAGGTAATCCATCAGCCGCGCACCTGTGATCTGCGGCGAGGCTCTCAAGGTGCCGACCAGCACCGCCAATTCGCCGCGCAGCGGCGCGGCCAAATCCGTTTGTTGTTCCAACAAACGCAGCAAGTTGACTTGATCGGGGGTCAGCACCAGGCCGTTCTTTTGAATGTGGCGATTCAATTCCTTGGCCACCGCTTCGTAAAAAACTGTTTTCTTGGCGTCGAGCAGGTCGGTCTTTTTGGCATCGAGCAGAACATTCGCGACTTGGCGCTGCGCTTCAACTGTTGCCAATCGAGCAACAACCCTTAACGCTAGCGGCGCCGTCTCATCCTGCTTGAGCGCGGTAAACAGCACATCCTTCGCCGGCAGCAAGTCATAGCCGGCCAGCTCGCCGCGTGCCATCTGGGCGAACCAATCGAGCGAGTCCGCGGCGAATTTCTTCTTCTCAGCGACGGACACCGCCTGACCCTTGCCGCGGCGAACTTCGTATTGCAGCCAGGGTTGTTGTTCCTGCGGCGCATGCTTCAATGGCTCGGGGGCGGCGGCGAACTTGATCGCGTCCTCAAGTTGTTTTTTGAGCTCTGTCCCCTTTGTGGCATAGACCTCGGGCAATATGAAGGTGTTGCGTGTCTTGGCGGCCAGAGCCTTGACCTCGGTTTGCTTGGCAGCTGGCGCGACCAAGAGCAGCGGCAAGCGGCCCGCTTCGTGATCGGCCCGCAATTGCGAGAGAATATACGGCAACTCGATGGGCGGCACGTCGTCATTGAGAATGATGGCGTCGTAATCCGCCGACTTGTGTAATTTGGTCACGGCGATGTTCACCGTGGCCGCGACGTCCGCTTGGTAGCCTGCTTCTGTCAGAGCATTGCGAAGCTGGGCGGCTCGCTCGTCCTTGGCATAGATGATCAACACCTTCGGCGCCGCATCGGATGCCAGGAAGCGAGCCAGCACTTCGACGATCCGCGCCGATGCCACCGGCGACTGGGAAGCGGGCAGCTTCAGCAGTGTGCTTGCAGCGGCAAACTGCACACGGCGATCGGGATAGTACAGCAGCTTCACCAGCAGGCCCGGGGAGTTGCCGCTTGACGGCTTGGACAGCCGCACGTCGCCGCGCTCGCCGACAGCCTGGATCAACGGCAGTATGACGGCGTAGTCCTGCTCCTCGGTGGCCCGCTCCAGCGCGGCCGTCAGCACATCCATGTCGATCTTGGCCAACAAACGCTGCAGAGCAGGGGCTGGTTTCTCCGTGATGATTTTGTCCAGCTGGGCTTCATAGGGCTTGCGCGTGAACTCCGCTTCCAAGAGCAACGCCAGGTAAAGGGCCTGGGCCGGCAGGAAGCCATTGTCCAAGTCCAGCGCCTGGCGGGCGTAACGCAGGCCAAACTCAAAACGGATTTCGTCGGGCTTGAGCGCAAACGGCGTGTCGCTGAGTTTGCCGTTTTCGCTGACAAACCACAATTTGTACGCCGGCATCGGAATCAGCTTGGTGGGATCGTCGCGGTCGGCGACCTCGACGGTGTCGGGCAACCGCACCTTGTGCTGGTAGTAGTTCTCGGCCAATTGCATCAGCGCCAGCTTGGCAGATGGCAATCGATCCGGTGAGGTGCCCAGCAAATAAGCCAGCGTGTCCTTGGCTTCGTCGCGGACCACCTTGGGGTAGATGGACGCGCTGGACATGTGCCACAAGTAGGGGATGACCCGTTTTTCCATGCGTGAGCGGGCTAGCCACAAGAGATTCAAGTGAAACTGCGCATCGACGGCGGCAGCCTTGGCATCGGGCGACTTGTACAGTTCCAGCAATGGCGGCATGATGTCCGAATCGAGCTGCACCATTGCATTCTTCAAAATCGATTGCTTTTCTGGCGGCAGCTTGCGCAGAACGTCGGCCAATACTGGGCTGGCTCGATGTTTGGTTCGTAATAGCTGGTAAAGGGAATAACTTCTGATCTCGGGCACGTCGCTGTAAAGGCCGTCGATGAAGCGGCGGATCATTTCCTGGTCGCCGAGCTTTTTGTCTAGAGCCGCCATGACGCGATTCACCAGGATATCGACGTTTTTGCGGGCTTCGTCTTCCAGCTCCTTGTTTTTGGACCACTCTTTCACCAGGCGAAGCCGCAAAATGTTGTTCAGGCCTTCCGCCTCCTCGACTTTGAGCAGGTCCTCGTCGGCTTCCTTCTGGGGCACTTTGAGCAGCTTGTCGAGGTGATAAGCCGCCACGTCGAACTTGCCGACCTGGACCTCGAACGCCAAGGCGGCCCAGAACTCCAGGGCGGTTTTGGGCTCCTTGAAGTAAAGGCGATACTCGTCCTGGGCCTTTTGCACCACCTCCTTGAGGGCTTCTTTGCGAGCATCGTCTTTGGTATCTTGTTTGCCTTTTTCTTGGCCGCTGACGAACGGCATCGCCAGGGAAAAACAGGCTAGCGCTGTGCAGGCAATGAGTATTCGATGGGTTGACATGGTGTACCTTTTGCGGGCGAGCCAGTTTTCCGTGGCACAGGCGGCTCGGTTGTAATTACTTCCTAACAGGCGAGCCGCCTGTGCTACGGAAAAGCGGCCTGTCATTTTGGGACTTCAATCTCCGGCCGAATCAAATCTTTAAACGTCTCCCGCCGCCGAATCAACCTGCTGCCGACGCCGTCCACCAAAACTTCTGCGGCACGCGGGCGGCCGTTGTAGTTGGAACTCATGGCCATGCCGTAAGCGCCGGCGCTGAAGGTTGCCAGCAGGTCGCCACGCTCGATGGGCGGCAGCCGCCTGTCCTTGGCCAGGAAATCGCCTGACTCGCACACCGGGCCGACCACATCACACTTGATCGTGCTCGGCATGTCGGCCTCGTAATCCTCGGGCGGCGCCGCGAAACCGGCGGCCGGGGCGACGGGCCAGACCCGATGAAACGAATCGTACAGCGTCGGCCGGATCAGATCGTTCATGGCGGCGTCTTGAATGACGAAATGCTTGCCGCCCGAATCTTTGTTGTAAATGACCCGGCTCACCAGAATGCCGGCGTTGCCGACAATGAATCGGCCCGGCTCCAGGATCAACTGGCAACCCAGATGTTTCACCACCGGCACGATCACTGCGGCAAAGGCCTCGGCCGGCAACGCCTCCTGCTTGCGGTAATGAATGCCGAAACCGCCCCCCATATTAATGTACCTGATGTCATGGCCTTGCTTCCTTAGCTTTTCGATAAGTACCACGCCTTTTTCCATGCCAAGCTGGTAGGGTTGTGCCGAGAGAATCGGCGAACCCAGGTGCATGTGCAGGCCGGCGATCTTGACGTGGGGATGGCCCGCCATTTTTTGGGCGAACTCCAGCACCGTGTCGATGTCGAGTCCGAATTTGACGCCTTTGACGCTGGTATCGGTTTTGGCGTGCGTCTTGGGGGGCAAGTCGGGATTGACGCGCAGCGCCACCTGCACCACTTTGCCCATGCTTTTGGCGACATCCGCCAGGGCCAGCAGTTCGCCTTCACTTTCTACGTTGAACATGAGGACGTTGGTTTCCAGACCGAAGCGCATTTCGGAGTCGGTCTTTCCGGCCCCGGCGAAGACCATTTTGGGGCCGACGCCGCCGGCCTTGAGTGCCCGGAACAGCTCGCCGGCCGAGGTCACGTCGAAGCCGGCGCCATGGTCGGCCATGAGCCTGGCAATGTGAATATTGCCGTTGGTTTTGATGCTGTAACAGATCAGGGGCTGGGCGGCGGCGAAGGCTTTTTGAAGCTGGCCGAGATGGTGCAGCAGCGTTTTTTGGCTGTAAACATAGAGGGGCGTGCCGTAGGTCTCGGCCAGCTGCGGCACGGCAACGTCCTCACAATGAAGCACACGATTGCGGTAGTGGAAATGGTCCATGGTGCGGATCTCAAGTGCGGGGATGTAGGTAAAGTAATCACATTGGGTGCATTATAAGGGCTACAAGACAACAAGCAGCGCTGTCTGCAAGCGGCAGTCCTGCTAAGCCGCAAGCGGCATAAAGTTTCCCAAGTCAAGCGGAAATCCCAGATTACCACCGAGATTCACTTGGCTGTTTCGCCGCGCTTGCCGATAGTTGTAATACTTCGCTGTTTGCCACGTGCCCGCATTTTACGGGCAAGCACAAAGCGGTTGCAAAATAAGGAGTCTACCGTGAGAAAAGGATTTCTCATTCCCCTGTTTTCGTTTGCTTTCGCCGCCGGCGTAGCTTACGCCGACGACGTTCCCACGACCAAGCAAGAACCGCCCACGATCAACAAGGACAAAATTGACGTTCCCGCGATCAAGGGCAAAGCGGAAGGGCAGCCCGAGCCAGGGCCCTCGCCCAAGACAGCCGAGCCTGGACCGGCCCCCAAAGTCATTGTCGACGGCGCCGTCGTTCCCGGCTTCCAGTGCGACGGCTGCTGGGTCGACGCCTGCGAGCAGGCCAACAACTGCTGCGGCAGGTGCTGGGCCAGCGTCGAGTATCTGGTGTGGTGGATCAAGGATGCCCCTGTGCCCGCGCTGGTGACCACCGGCGATCCCAAGGAAGGCGCCCTGGCCGGCGCGCTGGGCTCCCCCGGCACGCGCATCCTGTTCGGCGGATCCGATCTCAGTTTCGACGCCTTCTCCGGCGTCCGCATCAACTTGGGCGGCTGGCTCAACTGCGACCGCACCATCGGCGTCGAGGTCAGCGGCTTCG
>DASRAT010000827.1:0-12873 GCA_035638015.1 Gemmataceae bacterium
TGGAGGCCATCAAAACGGTGCAAGATTTATCCAAGCGTAGCATGCGTTGGTCCTATGAAGACAAGCCTCGCCTAGGAGACCACATCTGGTGGATAAGCGATGTGCGGCGGTTCCAAAGTCACTATCCGACTTGGCGACCAACCAAAGACATTGCCGCGATGCTGGCAGAAATCCACGCAGGTTGGGTGGAGCGCGGACTTTAGCAAACGGTTGGTAAGGAATAGCCAATGCGCGTCGTGTACTGCGATCCTGGTCTGCAAAGCAATCTCGGCCATCATGCTAGTTCATGCCGGTATATCAGTCGAGAGCTTTGGGCGCGGCGTGTGGAGACGCGAGTGTTCGGTCACGTCCAGGTCGACCAATCGGTAAAGATCGAGTTGGGTGCCGCGCCGCATTTTCGAGGTTTCACCTACTGGATCAGCGACGGTGACCCCATCTGCGGGTGGTTGAATGCGTATCTTCGCGTAGCACAGGTAACACACGATGATTTGCGCCGGTTGACAGGCATTGAAGCAGGCGACCTTTTGTACCTCAACTCTGGACAGGCAGCGCAATTATTAGGCTTGGCTCAGTGGGCAGCAGCCAACCCGGCGGGTTCCATTCCGCATATCGTATTTGAGTTCGGCGTTGACCCCGGTCTGGAAATTGAGATTAATGCCCATGGCGCGAAATTGTCGATCGGTGATCCTCGGAAAAACGCTAAGCCCGTGCTTTTTAGGCATGCGGCATGCCAAATTCCAAAACGGCTGAATGATCGATTTCACCTGGTGACGTTGGAGCCGAACTCGTCGGCCGCATATCGTTCCTTGCTTGGCAAGGATGTGGGTTTGTTGCCGATGCCGCGGCCGGCCATAACGCCAGCGCGATGCCGTGCCGGCAAACGGCCCATCACCGTCGGCGTACTAGGACACCAGCGCACGGAAAAGGGCTATCAACTCATGCCGGAAATTACCAGACGACTGTTTGAAGAGCGTGCTGACATCAATGTTTTGGCCCACAACGGCGCTCCATTGGAGATGCAGGACACGCAGCAGGAGCTGCGACATTTGGCCGCCTCGGAAGCACGGTTGCGGATCGATGAGCGCCTGGCCGATGAAAGGATCTGGGCCGAACTGCTTGAAGCCACGGATGTCGTTTTGTGCCCATATCCAACGAACAGATTTGCTATCTCTTACTCGGCGGTGGCCGCGGACGCGGTCGCCAACGGCATTCCAATCGTTGCGCCGCGCGGCTCCTCGATGGCGCGCCTGATTGCAGATTTTGGCGGCGCCGGCTCAACGTTTGATACACCGGACGTCGCCAGCATCGTCGCGGCTACCGTTCGCTTGCTTGAACATTTCGATCAACATGCTGAGACAGCCGCACGAGGCGCAAAACAATGGAATGAAATCAACGGTCCGCGCCAATTCGTTGATTCGTTGCTTTCGTTGGCGAAACAGACAGTCTAAAAGCTTTCAATGCTGCAAGGCCCTTCCTACCGTGCGGATGCAAGCGCTCGAAATCGCGAGGATGGCCATGTCAAGCCCTGGCTTTTTGTTGGGTCAAAATGGCAAGATTGTGCATGGCTTCCTTGTGGTCGGGATCCAACAAGAGGATGTGCCTCAAGGTTTGTTCCGCAGCTGACCAATTTTTGCCTTCTTGCAAAAGTGCATGACTGAGAAGAGAGCGAACTTCCACGATGTCAGGCCAACGCTGCACTGTTTTCTCCAGGAGTTGCCGCGCCTGAAAAAACGCCTTGCGTGCAAGGTAAACGCGCGCTTGAATCAAAGTCCCGTAAAGCTCGCCTTCGGGGCCAGCCGACAAATCTTGAGCCAGCTGCTCCGACTCGGACCAGCGAGATTGCTTGAGATATAGGTCAGCCAAGCCGCGCCAAGCTGGTGGATAGTACGGCCGGTCAACCAAAGATGCTTTCCAATAGCTTTCGGCGGCGTCGCTACGGCCAAGCTCCCGATATGCTACCGCAAGGTTGTGGTTCGTAATGTGACCACGTAAGCCTGTGTTTATGCTCGAGAAATGCGGTGCAGGTGGGCTTTTTAGGCAAAGTTTCCAGCTACGGATAGCGCCCCCAATGTCGCCAAGTTCACGCAAGGTGACTGCTTCCTGAAATAACAATTCAATGTCTTCGGGAAACAAGCGCAAACCGTCGCGGCAAGAAGCGAGCGACTCGTCCTTCTGCCCCAAACCACGATGGCATTGTGTTATTAATGCGTAAAGTTTACGAACGATGGAGTCGTGTGGCGCCGAAAACGCAAGACTCCGCTCAAACATGCTCAAGGCTTCAGTTAAACGGCCTAACTCCTGATAGACGCTGCCCAAATTAAAAAGCGTAAAGGGATGGTCGGGTTGTTCGTTCTGCTCAATATGGAGCAGCCGCAAATCTCTTTGCAACTTGCGTTGTCGGACTGCGGTGTCTTGATAGCCGCAATGGTGAATGACGACGTCGCTCCAGCGTACCTCGGTGCTTAGCTTACGCAAGGCTGGGAGAATTTGCTCATGGACACGAAATGTCCAGCGGGCATCAGGATGATTGCGGAAAAGGCGTAAGTGATCGACCACAGTTTCCACGCCTTGGCTGTCCGGCAAACACAGACACTTCATAACATAGCCGGCCATCTCGTCTTTGAGATTGGCAAAAAGGGCCTGGAGCTTTGTTTGGTTCTCCCGGTCGAGACGGTCGTCTGCGTCCAGCCAAAAAATCCACTGCCCACTGGCATGGCGAAGGCTTTCGTTTCGGGCTTTTGCAAAATGGTCTTCCCAGGGAGCGTCGAAGACTTTGGCGCCATGTTCCATGGCAATTTCCTTGGTGCGATCCGACGACCCTGTATCTACGATGATTATTTCAGTCACCAGCCGAGCGATCGATTGGAGGCAAGCAGGCAAATGTTTTTCCTCGTCGCGCACAATCATGCACAGGGAAACCTTGACCGAGGAGGCAACTGCCAGTGGAAGGTCGCGGATTCCGTTGCTTTGGTCCCCCTGTTGCCGGCGAAGCGTCTGCAAGTTGCTCTTTGCTTCGCGATTCTCAGGATCGAGCGCCAACACGTCAAGCAGTGCTCTTTCTGCGGCTACCCAATCCACCCCTTCTTGGAGCAAAGCGTGACTGAGAAGCACACGCGGCTGGATTGCCCCAGGAGACTTTGCGATAGCGCGGCTAAAATCTTCCTTGGCCGCCTCAAATCGTTTGTGGTCTAAATGGAATTTGCCGCGGATAACCAGCAGTTCCAAGGGAATCGTGGCATCTTGCTCCAAGGGCTTAACGGCAGCAGCAAACTCTTGCCAGCGGAGCGTCCGAGCGAACAATTTTGCCAGTTCTATTCGCGCAGGCGTGAAAGTGGGACATTGTTCCAATGCGACTAACCAGTGGTTCTCCGCGTCTTTAGGCCGATTCAATTCCAGGCAGATTTCGGCCAGGAAATGCCTGGCGCGATAGGTGTAAAGTCCCGCATCAATACTGGTGAAATTTTGCGTAGGCCGTGCCCGCAACAAGCTCTCCAAGCTGGCGGCGGCGCCACTGAGGTCTTTTTGCTCATGCAACAATATGGCCTGCCAAAAAAGCAATTCGCCGTCATCAGGAAAGTTGCTAAGACCGTTGCTGCAAGCCGTCATGGCTTCATCTTTGCAGCCCAGCTTGTGGTGTGCGCGTGTCATCAATGCGTAGAGCTTGCGTACCAGCGCGTTGTCAGGTTGTGATTGGTTGAGACTGCGCTGAAACAGCTCCAGAGCTTCCATGCACCGTTCTTGAGTCAACCGGACGGCTCCGAGATTGTAAAGGACAAAGGCATCGTCGGGATGCTCTTTCAACTCCAACTCCAAGAGACGGCGGTTGCGGTCAACCTTGGAACCCTGCACTGGAGGATCACTATAGCCGGCATGATCGATGACAATATCCGTAAGACAGGGCAACCCGCCGGCATTGCGGACCGCCAAGAGGATCTGCTCGTGGACGCGGTATTGCCAGCGGATGTCCGGACGATTGCGAAAGAGCCGCACTTGACCGACTTGAACGGCAGCAGGTGCGACTGCTTGCAGGCGGGAAAACTGCCGCATGACATACGCGACGTTTTCGTCTTTGAGGTTGGACAGGAGATTGCGCACTCGGCCGCGGTTGACGTCATCGAGACGTTCGTCCGCGTCGAGCCAAAGAATCCAATCCCCCGTTGCATGCTTGATGCTTTCGTTGCGGGCGGCGGCGAAGCTTTCTGTCCACTGAAAATCGAATACCTTTGCTCCGCATCGAGCAGCGATGTCCTTGGTATTGTCGGTCGAGCCGGTATCGACGACGATCATTTCATCCACGAGGTCGGCCACGGACTTTAGACAGGCTTCCAGATGCTGCTGCTCATTGCGGACGATCATGCACAAAGATACGCGATGCCGTGTTGCACCTTTCGTATTCTCGGCGGTCAGCGTGGTCATCTTGGACTGTAATCGGTGAGGCGGATTGCTTGCGAGCTTAGCCAGCCGGCCAGCTATGACATTGACGGCGCTTTCCCAGCTAAAATGCTCACGGATGAACGCGGCGGCAGCATGGCCTTTGGCGCCTGCTTCGTTAGGATGCTCAATCACAAAGCGCATGAAGAAGCGCAGCATGGCCGGATCCGGTTCTGCCAGCCATGGTCGGTCAACAGTTTCAAATTGGTCAATACGGTTCGTGCTAAAATGCGTCAAAGTCGCAGGCAGCAAAAATGCACGAGTCTCATCGCAGAAATCGAGAGCGGCACCGTAGCCAGTCACAATAACTGGCAGGCCACACGCCATCGCTTCGGCAATGGGAAGGCCGAAGCCCTCTCCCCGATAGGGATGAACGAGGCAATCGCACGAATGATACAGGCTCGCCAAATCATCGGCGGAAAGATTGTCAGTAACATACTCAATCTCGGGACCGTTGCCATTTTGGCAGGCGGCGATTTGTTGATGGGCCGTTTGGCCTTGATAAAAAGTGCTGCTCCCCATGTCTTTGATGACCAAGCATACGTCGTCCGCGACTGAGAACGTTTCTGCGTAGACACGCAAAAGAATGTCGATTCCTTTGCGATGAATCGTGCCGCCGACAAACAAGAATTTGAAACGCTTGCGTGTGCGCAGCCGAAATGGAGGGTGTTGGCGTTGCAGGTGCTCGACATCCACGCCATTGGGAACAACATGCACGCGATCCGGCGGCGCACCATTACTGATAAAGCAGGATCGCACAAACGATGACGGAACCCAAAGATCATCAACGTCATTTTTCAAACGTGGTATCCATCTGCTGGGTACGCTCCCAAATTCCCACGGTTGCATAATAATCCAGCGGCCTTCCGCGGGCGGTCGCCAATTGGGAGGCCATTGATGGCGAATATGGACGGCAATGGGTTGCTCAAAGTGCCTGCCGAAAGCCTCGGCCAAAGCAGGCGGCAATGGCAAAGATGGGGACGACGCGATAGATTCCGTGCCCGGCTGAAGCGACAGCAAATAACCGCGCTCGATCAAGCGTTGACACAAGTGGCGATTCACCAGCGCCAAGGAATGCAAAGCTTGAAACCCTCCTTCCCACACAATGGGGCCAATGTCAGCGGGAGCGGAGGAGGTTGGATTTGTGGCGAGGGGCGCGAACCAAGGGCGAGAAGGGATTACCGTAGGAGCCGCCTGATGCAGCAGTGAATAGGTTTTTGCCAATCGATGTTGCTGAGGCCATTCACGGACCTTTTCTAACGTGTGATAAAGCGCATCGGCGGCACCCAAATCGAAGGGGTTAGTTGCGACCGCCTGGGCCACGTATGGTAGAGCTTCCACTGCACAATTACCGCGCACCAGGGCCATGCCAAGTGCTGTTTGGGATGCGGGTATGTCAGGACAGGCTGCTACGGCTTCATAGTAGTGCGTCAATTCGCCAGTCAAACTGGCCAAAAGGGTATGCGTTCGCCAGCGCAGCAATCGACGTTTGGCTTGCTCCTCCATTTCTGGGCAGCCAGCGTTGGTCCATGCCGCCCGTTCCCATAGGACTCGAAAAAAACTGAAGCCGGTCCTTAAATTGGCGGCATCCAAAGTTTGTGGGGAAATTGGGCCAGGACGTGTCAACAGCGCAAGGGCGTGGCGGGCTTGCTCCACAGCCTGCCTTTTTTGTCCGGATTCGGCGAGAATCTCTGTGAGGTTCAGGGCCGCTACAACATGACTGGGATCGTCCAACAATGCTTGCCGCAAGCCGCACGCTATGGCTGTGCGATCTTCGCCGGACTTTGCCTGCCCAGTATGAAAACGAGCGACAGCGAGGGCATTTTGTAAGGCAGCTGATGATCGGGGATGCTCAACCAATGCTTGTTGCAAATCCACCGTCAATGTGGGATCGGCTTGGCGTGGCAAATGCGACAGCTGCCACATTCGCTGTAGAAGCGCCGATGGAGCATTGGCAGTGAACGGCTGTCGCGTCATGCGAGGTATCAACTTCGATTCTGACGCCAATTGGTCAACGATTTTTTGCCACAATTGGTCGAATGTGAAATGGCGAGCGCGACGGTAACCGGCATCCGCAATGGATTGCCGCTTTTCCTCATTTTTGAGGTAATACTCCAAAAGAGGTTCGAGATTTTCCGAGTCGTAGGCAATGTATTCGCGGTCTTCCTGGAAGTAGGCGTCAATCTCATGATTCCCCTTTTCTTGGAACAGCAGGGCGCCTGACGCGGTGGCTTCAAAAGCGCGCATATTGCATTCGCCGCGGATACTGCGGTTAAAAACAATGCGCGCTCTAGCTAAGAGACTGCGGTAGTCTTTGCCATGGATCTGGCTGGCAAGGACCACCCGCCATGGGTCGCCCAATTTTACAAGCCTGCCAATCCACGGCAAACGCTCCTGTTGCACCGCAGGATGAAAATTGCCGACGAAGACGACGTCGAGATCGCGTGTGGCTGCGGCCACGGGTGAATCGAAATATGCCTTTTCGCAGCCATAAAGATTGGCGACGCGGCAATGGTCCATTCCTTGGCGGCGCATGGTTTCGACACCCGCAGTGTCGCTAAGGACGATATCGCAGGCTGGTAAGCAGTGGCGATACCAATGCCACAAGAGATTCCAATCGCCGGCCAAGCCGACAATGGGAATAGGAGCAGACCAAAGGCAGGCAGGAATTTGGCGGTACGGGAGGTAGAGCACTACAAATTCCGGTTTCCAGCTGGCCGGCAGCTTGGACAACACGGAGTCCCATGAATCCGTAATGCCGATAGTCAAATCTGCGCCAGGCTGAATGTCGAATGCCAGGCATTCGCCAGATTGACGCTGCGGATGCAGGAATTGATCCGCGAAATTCGAGTTGACCGGACCAAAGAGATAACGCCGGGCCATTGGGGACTCTCCTGCAAAACCACGCGGTAGTCAGCCCAAAACCTGGCGACGATTATCGGAAGGCACAGAGCCGTAGGCAAGCAATTTCCAAGATTTTTTCCATGACGTTGCGTGAGGGGGCGAGCGCGGCCAAGGTCCAAGAGGAGGGGAGTGTGCGGGCCGGTCAAAAAAGCGGTGAGATTTTTTGGAATTGTCTTGCAGTGGTGCGGCAGGCGTCTGTAGACTTCCCTTCACTTCGCCTAGTGACGTGCCCGGGTGGTGATACCACTGATTTGCGGGGGGTTACGATCATGCGACGATTGCTTGTCTTGAGTGCCGGTTGTCACGCCGGTCCTACCGTTGCACCCATCTGTCGGGAGCTTGTTTCCGCCTGGAACGGTTGCCGGCTCCGCGTCTGCTCATAAACGCAGGCCAATTTGCGGTCTGCCTCGGCCGGGTGCGGGTGCGTTGCTTCCCGCTGGCCTGGTTAGAGGCCCCAACTATCTTCGTTTGTGGCTGTTGGTTAGCTGTTGCATGGCTCTTTCCATTGGCTTGCAGTGTGGAGTTGGGCATCATGAAGAAGTCCTCCTGGTGGCAGAAGTTTCCGCGATTGCACCAGTGGCTGCGTCTGGGGCGGGTCTGGGACACGCTTCTGGGGTTCTGGGAGGAGCAAGCGGCGAACGCGCGGCGGAAGCTGGCGCGAGCGTACAGGCTGTTGCGGAAGCCGCGGGCGGCGGCGCGGCGCAAGTCGTATGCGTTGGCGCTGGAAGGTCTGGAGACGCGGATGGTGCCGAGCATCAGCGATGCCTTGTCGGCCAGCGTGCGCGTCAATGATCCGGAACAAGGCACGTATGCTCCGTTCGGCCCGGCCCTGGTGGCGCCGGCGACCGGGGAAGTCCTGGTACAACACGGCTTGGACTTGGACCGCAGTCCGTCCACGCCGACCTTGGGCGGCGAGCCGGCCCTGGTCTACAATTCGGCGACGGTGAGCGTCAAGCCACTGGTGGACGCCATTTACAGCAGCGACAGCGGCGCCGGCCTGCCGACGCTGCTGGAAGCGCGGCTCAACTGGAACAGCGGCGGCTACGGCGGCTGGGTCAGCTTCAGCACCAGCGGGCATTCGGCCGGCGACATTTACGACCTGGCGGTGCAGGTGTCCTCGGCGGTCACTTCAACCAGCTATTATCCTTACAGCATTCAGGTGCGGGCAACGTATGTCAGCGAGACGGTGACGCGGACGGCGACAGGCAACGTGGCGGTGGTGGCGCAAGGCAGCGACGATGCCTTTGGCCAGGGTTGGTCGCTGGCGGGATTGGATTATCTGGTGTCAACCGGCAGCGGCGTGGTTTGGGTCTCGGGGGCCAGCGGCACGGCGCGGTTTTTTAGCGGGCCCACCAGCGGCACCTATGCCAGTCCGGCCAACGACTTCGGCACCTTGACCGTGTCCGGCGGCATTTACACCTACACCGCCGAGGGCCACATGCAGTGGACCTTCGGCAGCGACGGACTGTTGACCAAGATCGTCGACACGCACGGGCTGACGCGGACGTTCACCTACGATACCGGGCGGATTTACACCATTGAGGATCCCGACGGATCGACGGCGACGTTCGGCTATGACGTAAGCAACAAGCTATCCGAGATTGACGCGCCGGGCGCGCGGACAGTGGCGGCCACGGTCAGCGGCGGCGATTTAACGGCGCTGGTGAATCCCGATGGCGGCGAGCGCGACTTCGGCTACTCCAGCCACAAGCTGACCAGTGACGATTTTGCGCCGCTGGGGATGGTCAGTTACGACTACAAGGCGAACGGCACCATCGGGACGGTGACGCTGGACGGGAGTTCTACCCTGACGGTGGATGCGGCGGCGGCCCAGGGGTTGGCGTCGCCGGCGCTGAACGCCAGCGCCGTCAAGGGGGTGTTGACCTATCCCCTGGGACAGGTTCACACCTACACGCTGGACACGCAGGGCCGCACCACCCAGCTGGAGCAGCCGGCCGGGGCGGCAGGGGTGGCGACCGAGACCTGGACGCTCAACGGCGCGGGTTTGCCGACCGCCTACACCGATGCCCTGGGGAACGAAACCGACTACGCCTACAACACCGGCTATTCCAGCCCGGCCACGGTCACCTATGCCGACAGCACGCACGTCACGGCCGTCTATGAAAGCACCTATCACCAGCCGACCTCGGTCACCGATCAGCGCGGTAATGTCACGGGCTTTCAGTACAACGGCTCGGGCGACCTGATTGCATTCATCGATGGGCTGGGCAACCGGACGAGTTTTTTGGTCAATGACGACGGCCAGACGACGGCGATGATCGACGCGCTGAACCGCCGCACCAGCTTTTTGTTCGACGACACGGCCCAGGTCTACGAGGTCACCGACCCGCTGCTGGGAATTACGACGACGCTGTACGACGACGACGGCAACGCGACCGGCGTCATCAACGCGCTGGGTCACGAGACCGACATGACCTACGACGCCATGCGGCGGCTCACCAGCGTCACCCGGCCGGGAAGCTTGACCGCTTTGACGCAATACGATTACGTCGGCAACGTGACGGCGCAGATCGACGAATTGGGCCGCATCACGCAGTTCGGCTATGACGGCCAGGGCCGGCTGACGACGACCACGGCGATTCCCGGCGGCGAGGACGAGACCACCACCTCTCAATACCACGATGTCGCCGGCAACGTCACCGGCATGCGCGACGCCAATGGCATGCTGACCCATTTTTACCTGGACAGCGGCAACCGCGTCACCGAGACGGTCGATCCCCAGGGCAATGCGAGCTACGCTTCTTACGACAAGAACGATAACGTGGTGAGCACGCAGGACGGCAACGGCAATACCGCCTATTCCTACTTCGATGCGCTCAACCGGGTCACCCAGACCGTGGACGGGGCGGGCAACGCCAGTTACACGACCTACGACGACAACGGCAACGTCGCCAGCAGCGAGGACGGCAACGGCAACGTCACGCAATATCTGCGCGACGGCAATGACCTGGTCACCGAAACCATCGACGGCAACGGCAATCCCAGCTACGTCTTTTACGACAAGGTGGGCAACGCCACCGGGCTGCAAAACGCCAATGGCCACCTGACCCAGCAGTTGTTCGACGCCAACAACCGGCTGACCGAGACCATCGATCTGGTCGAGATATCCAGCGCCACCTTCACCGTGACCACGTTCGAATTTTACGACGCGGCCGGCAACGTCACCGGCGTCAAGGACGGCAACGACCACTTGACGCAGTTCGTGTTCGACGACGACGGCCGGCAGGCGGAGACCATCGACGCGTTGAGCCAATCCAGTTATCAGTTCTATGACGCGGCCGACAACGTCACCGGGAGCCAGGACGTCAATGGGCATCTGACGCAGTACCTGCCGGATGCCCATAACCGCGTGACCGAGACCATCGACGCCCTGAACCACGCCAGTTACCGCTTTTACGACGGCGCCGGCAATGTCACCGGCGTGCGAAACGCCAACGGGCACTTGACCCAGTACCTCTTGAACGACAACGGCCAGGTGACCGAGACCATCGACCTGGTGGATTATTACAGCGCCACCAACACGCTGTCGTCGATGTCGATCGAAAGCTACACTTACTACGACGCCGCCGGCAATGTCAGCGGCAGCAAGGATGCCAACGGGCATCTGGTCAAGTATCTGCTGGACGGCAACAATCGCGTCACCGAGACGATTTACTTCGAAGGCACGGTCGGCGGCGATCCGGTCACGTATGCCACGCAGACGTCCTTCGACCCCGCCGGCAATGTCAACTCAGTCACCGACGCCAACGGCCACACCACGGGCTATTCCTACGACGGCGACAACCGCCGCATCGGCGTGACCAACGCCTTGGGGGTCACCACGGCGAGCCTGCTCGACGCGGTCGGCAACGTCACCGAGATCGTTGACATCACCGGCACGGGCACCGATCTGGTCAGCTACAACCCGACGACGTTCACCTATGACGAACTCAACCGCAAGATCAACGAGACCGATTCCCGCGGCTACACCGTCACCTTCATGCACGACTCGGCCGGCCTGCTGACGGAGATGATCGACCGCCTGGGCCGCAAGCGCCTCTACCAATACGACGATCTGAACCGGGTGACCACGGAGCTATGGTACACCAGCACCGGCACCTTGACCGACACCATCACCACCGGCTATGACGCCGTCGGCAACGTCACCCACAAGGCCAACATCACCTACAGCTACGACCTGTATTACGACGAGGTCGACCGCGTCACCGGGGTGTCCGAGCCGTTTGGGCTGGCGCTGACCTTCGTCTATGACGACGTGGGCAACCGCACCGGGGTGCAGGACAACCAGGGTTTTGTGGAAACGTCGATCTACGACGGCCTGGACCGTCTGATCACGCGCGAGCTCAACCTGCCCGGCCTGGGCGGCGGCGGCGGGGACGGCCCTGACCTGATCGGCCTGGATTCGCTGTTGACCGTCAGCGTCGGCACGGCCCTGCGCATCGACCTGGTCTATCTGCCGGCCGGCCAGATCAGCACCGAACAGCGCTACAGCGACCTGGACGACAGCACCTTCGTGGGCGGCTCGCACTACCTCTACGACGAGATCGGCAACGTCACCAGCATCGTGCATCAGGACGGCGGCGGCTCGCCGCTGGTGACCTTGCTGTACGAATACGATCCGGCCAATCAGCTCCAGAGCCAGGAGCGCATCGAGGGCGCGTACGACCACACCGACGACTACAGCCATGACGACGCCAACCAGGTGACCTCCGACGGCACCAGCAGCTACACCTTCGACGAAACCGGCAACCGCACGGGCGACGATTACTCGACCGACACCGGCAATCTGCTCAGCAGCGACGCCAACTGGGAATACACCTACGACGCCGAAGGCAATCTGACCCACAAGCAAGCTCACCACCCCGATCCCGAAGCGCCGCCGGCGGACTATTGGGACTACACCTACGACACCGCCAACCGGCTGGTGCAGGCGGACTTCCATTCGTATGGTCACTCGACGCTGCACATGTACTACAGTTATGATCCGTTCGGCAACCGGCTGCAGAAGAACGTGGCCGGCGACGTGGAGCGTTACGGCATCGACGCCTGGGATCCCGAGGGCCAGGGCCAGGCCGAGGTCTGGGCCGATCTGGACGGCGACAGCGTTTTGAAGACGCGCTATGTGCACGGCGATGACGTGGATCAGTTGTTTGCCCGCGTGGGCGTGACGCCGGGCGAAGGCGAGTCGCCGCCGACCTATGCGCCGGCCTGGCTGCTCACCGACCGTTTAGGCTCGGTGGTGGACGTGACCAACTCGGAAGGGACGGCGTTGGCCTCGGCCACCTATGACGGCTGGGGCAACGCCAGCTTCGCGCCCAACCAAGACACCTTTGGCCACTACGGCTGGACCGGACGCCAGGACGACGCCGAGACGGGCTTGCAGTACAACCGCCAGCGCTATTATGATCCAAAGACCGGACGCTGGATGACCCAGGACCCCTTGGGATTCGATGCGGGAGATTCCAATCTTTACCGGTATGTCAATAACGACGTCACCAATGGGACCGACCCAAGTGG
>DASRAT010000828.1:0-6534 GCA_035638015.1 Gemmataceae bacterium
CCGCCATCGCTACACCTACGAGCAAGTCTCGGCGATTCTGAGCAAACCACCGCCCGAGCCTCACGCTCCCGAGGTGGAACTGCTCTTCCGCATGCGCGACCTGGCGATGATTCTCCGCAAACGCCGCACCAAACGCGGCGCACTTGAATTGAGCATGCCGGAAGTTGAACTGGAATACGACACCGACGGCCGCGTCACCGGCGCCCATTACGTCATTAACGATGTCAGCCATCAGATCATCGAGGAATTCATGCTCGCCGCCAACGAAGCGGTGGCCGAGCATTTGTCAAGCCTCGGTGTGCCCTTCCTTCGTCGTGTCCATCCCGCCCCCGAGCCAAATAAACTCAAAGCCTTCGCCGAGTTCGCTCGCATCCTCGGCTACAAGATTCAGCGCGAAACCGACCGTTTCGCCCTCCAGCGCGTCCTCGCACAATCCGCCGGCAAACCCGACAATTACGCCGTCCATTACGCCATGCTGCGCAGCCTCAAACAGGCGACCTACAGTGCCGAGGAAGAGGGCCACTATGCACTGGCCAGCGAGGACTACTGTCATTTCACCTCGCCGATTCGCCGTTATCCCGACCTCACCGTCCATCGCCTGCTGGACCGCTGGCTGCGCACCGGCCGCTGCGCCAGCGACGCCACCGAGCTTTCAGCCCTGGGCGTCCATTGCAGCCGCACCGAGCGCCGCGCCGAGACTGCGGAGCGCGAATTGGTAAAGTTCAAATTGTTGACCTACATGAATGAACGTATCGGCCTGGAACTGGAAGTGATCATCACCGGCGTCGCGGACTACGGCTTCTACGGCCAATCCGAAACCCTGCCCGTCGACGGCCTGGTCCACGTCAGCACCATGACCGACGATTATTACTATTTCGACCAGCCGTCCCACAGCCTCATTGGCCAGCGCACGAAACGCCGCTACCGCCTGGGCGACAAGGTCAAAGTGAAAGTCGTGCGAGTCGATTTGCAGCGGCGGCAGCTTGATTTTCGGCGGGTGTTGGACGAGAAGGCGGGGCGGGGGCGGAAGTAAAATGGCAATCAAATTCGACTGGAGCTTTAAGATCGAGGGGAGTGGGACGGAAGTCGAGGGCACTTCGGCACGCCCTTGAGGTTTGCGCTTTTAGCCACTGATACACTGGCCGTCAGGGCGAGCCGCCCAAGATTGCGCCGCCCGTTGTGGCACCCTGCCGGAGGGACACTAACCAAGAGATAATGAATTCAAGCATTGTTGCCATGTTGTGGCCAGGTTGTCGCCAGGTGGCGTAGGATGATTAATGCGATGACGGTTCATCCAAAAGGAGTCAAATCATGGCAATAGTGGTTACGTGCCCCGGATGTGGCCGCGGCTGCCGACTCCCGATATCCGCTCGGGGTGCCACGGCGCGGTGCAAGCAATGCCAATTGCATTTTGTCGTTCCTAGGCTGGCGGCCGAAGCAAATAATGGTACAGATTGGCAAGAATCCCCGCGATCTACAGGCTTTCCACCGCAGAATCAAAAACCATGGATTTGGCTGATCGGCGGGTTGCTTTTGGGTGCAGCGGTATTTTTGGTTATTGTGATAATTGCAATCATTTCAAAGCCACAACCCCGGGAAGCGGCGGCACAGACGCAATCGGGACCGCTTGCGCAAACACCGCGTGAAATGAATCAAAACAAAGGAGTCCATAACGAATCGCGCTTTGTTGCTGCACTAAAGAAATACAGCCACCAAGCCCGGATTTTTTCAAAACTCGGAGTTGAAAGGCTGGACCCCGGCGAAACGTCTCCCGAATACGAGGCCTTAGGCGTTGCATATTCCGAGGTCCCCACTTTCCCTCACAAATTCAACAAGGCGCAAGAACCTTTCAGCCAAAGCTGGAACGATCTGAAGGAGGGATTGCGACTTGCCAATTTGGCAGCGCTGGAAGCACGGCTCGCGACGCCTGATGTTCCGAATTTTGGGGATCACATACTTAAAAGCGTTGACTACGGCAAAGCAAGCAGTGCGGCCTACAACCAGAGCATAATTAACATTGCGAAACTGGAAAAGCACGTTGGAATCGGCTCCGATGAAACCGCTTACCTTGCAGCTGTCCGGGAATATGTCCGTTTGGCTCGGGTGTTTGCGAAAATGGGCACTGAAAAACTGGTTCGTGCAAACGATTTTTCGGATTTCAATAGATTTCGAGTGGCGTGGGCGAAAATCCCGGTGCCCCCACCAACCCGTGACGATGAGGGAATTTGGGTTGATATGAGCTTGGAGAGGCTAAAAGCCGGGAGGGACGGAGCCGTTCTTGCGCAGAACGCGCGTGCCGGAAAACAAATTGCAAAAGCAATTGAATACGAGGATTTGAGCGTAACGGTATTTCGAGAGGGACTTTCGTACCTTGCTAAACTCGATGAGCTAATTGGGCGGTGATGGCAATGTTCTTACCTGAAATGGAAAATCAACGTGGCCACGATTGAGAATATGTTGAAAATCTTCGCGGGACTACTCACGCCATTTATCGCAATAACCACAGTTTGCATTGCATATTGGCAAGTCAAAGTTGCGCGCGATAAGCTCAAAATGGAGATGTATGACCGGCGATATCGAATTTACCGTGGGGTTGCGGATTTGTTCATTAAAATCTTGCGAAATGACGGAACAAATCCGCTCCCTCAATTCATTGGCGTAACCCATGAGGCGCGTTTTTGTTTTGAAGATAAAGGGATATCCGATTATCTGAAAGAAGTGTTAGACAAGGCGTTGCGGATCAAACAGAATCGAGATGTGATCGAAGGTGTGGTAAACGAACCGGATTTGGTGCCCACGGCGCAAAGGGAAAACGTCGGCCTTCTAACTTGGTTCAATCAAGAATCGGCAAACCTTGCCGGCCGCTTCCAAAAATACCTTAATCTCGGGAGGTTATGAGCATTGCCGAAGTTGCCCGGCGGCAGGGTAGCATAACCGGCGGCGCGATCTTGGGGGGCACGCCCTGGTAGAACGCGCATCCTTCGCTAACTCGCAAAGCTCAAGGGCGTGCCAAAACGCCCGTGGCTGCTTCCCAGTTTCCTGACATCACAACCAATATCCCACGACCACGCTATTGAATGATCACGCAGTCAAAACGCGCGCCTGATCACGTTCATGAAAACGCTACCGGCCCTTTTCGAGGTAATTACGGTCAGTCGTCGGGTTGACGATTCTCATGGAGGCGATTCTAACAATCAGCGGCTGTCTCATTGCAACGGCCGGGCCCAATCACGGGGAAGGCGCAATTGTCACGGGCGCTGCGCCACGCCCTTCAGCTTTGCGCGTCAGCACGGCATGCGCATGCTACTAGGGCGACCCTGCCGACCATAAAGCATTTCTCTGGTGTGGTTTCCGACCACATCTAAACTTCACGGGTTTTTGCTGATTCTGGCCTTGGCGCAGGCAATAATCGTCGTAAAATGCCTGTCCGTTGGTTATTCAATTGGTTGAGACCAAATCGCCCTGTAAGTCAAGAATGCGAAAACGAAATAAAGGGCGGCGACAACGCAGTAACCTTCCACTAGGTGGCACAATGCCAATAATGAGTAGATTACTGCCCAGACAGCCACTTCCCAGCGCACACACCTTCTACCAACCATACACACCGTCGCTTTCTGGCTAATACGGTGGGCAGGCTACACTCTTGGCCGAGAAGCCTGCCGCACCAACAGGGGTGACGGGACCAGACGCCGGGTGACTAACGTCATCCGGCGTTTCTTTCATTTTCGGGGGCTAGGTTAGTGTCTAAGTGTGTGGGATCAGTGAAGGCAGTGCGGATAACCCGGGAAGGTCCGGTAGGACAGGCCAAAAAACTAAGCTTCCAGGACAAAAAGCAAACAAATCTGGCGCAAGTGGACGCATGACCAAGCCGGGTTGACAATTCTCATGCAGGCGAGTCTAACAATCAGCGGCTGTCATTGCAGTGGCCGGGCCACATCACGGGAATGGCGCGATTGTCACGGGCGCTTTGGCAAGGCGTGATCATGAACACCAAGATGCTCCTGGCAGCGACAGCTATTTTGGAACTGCCGACAGGTGTTATCCTGTTGATCGCCCCCTCCCTGGCCGCCGAGTTGCTGCTTGGCACTGAACTGAGTTCACCCGCAGCGGTCGCGGTGGGCCGCGTCGCGGGCGCCGCGCTTTTCTCGATCGGCCTGAATTGTTTGCTGGAGTGGAAGGGCGACGGTCGTAAAGCAGGGCTTGTGATCGGTTTGCTGGCTTACAACCTCCTGGTTGCAATTCTGCTCGCTGCCGCTGCAGTCATCGAAAGTTTACACGGCATCGCACTTTGGCCCGCCTGTGTCGTGCACACGGGGCTTGCGCTTTGGTGTTTGTGGAATTCAAGGCGTGGCACTGCTTGACGCCATTGTCGAGGGCGTTTCGGCAACGCCACCCTGTCGTGAAAACCTTGATCCCCTTGATACTCTTGATCCTCTTGAGCCCCTCACCCCCAACCCCTCTCCCCGCGGCGGGGAGAGGGGAGTATCGTTGGCCGCGCAGTCGTCAGCAACTTACTTCTTGCCCACCGCAATCGGCACCGAAAACTGCGTGTTTTCCCACTTCAATTGCAACGTCCCATTGGATTGTCCCTTTTCCAACGCGATGACAATCGTGAACTGATCCACAGATTTTTCCAGGTTGTCTTTCTTCAAATCGACGCGAACCAGATCGTTTTTGTCGTCAACAGGCTCGCCCGGCTGGCCGGTGGTCTTGCTGATGGCCAGCTTGGAGGCGCCCTTTTCTTCGGGGATCATGTAAATCGTGTACTTGCCGGCGGGAACGTTGGCGCCGCCGACCGTGAGATCGACTTCGGTTTCCAGGGCGGTGGCGGCATTGGCGCCGGTGCGCCAGGGCTTGCCGTAAGGAACCAACTCGCCCCAAATCTTGCGCATCTTGTCGCTCTTGGGGTCCTTGGTATAGGGCCGGCTGTAAGTGATCTTGATGGCTTTGCCGCCAACGTCCGCGGAGATCGTCTCCGTCGGGCTGAGCGGCTTCTGCGGCTCCTTTTTTTCTTGTTTGTCCTGCGGATCTTTCTTGGCGTCCTTCTTGTCCTGCGCGGCGGACGAGATGCCAACAAGGCCGGCAGCCGCAAACACAATAGCGAGGGAACAGATTCTGAGCATTTTGCCTCCTGAAAGTTCGGGTTGGCTGGGGACTCACCTTTTTAGCGATGCCGGATCAAGGCCGCCACTGGAAAACGGCGGACATGCGCTGCATTGGCAAAGGCGTTGTTGAACAAAGTAACGTGGCGGTAACCTTCAGAACAGCGACTCATGTGCCGTTTCAAGGCTTTTCGGGCTGGACAAAATGGTGTATCCTTGGAGCAGGCACGCTATCCTCTTAATGGCGGAAGGAGGTGCTAATTGGCACCAACACTTACGGAACTTGGAATCGACAGTCTCAGTGCCGAAGAGCGCATGGCTCTTGCCGAAGCGATTTGGGAAAGTGCCGCGCTTGAATTGGAGCGTGCTCCGCTCACCGAAAACCAGCAGCGTGAGCTGGAACGCCGGCGCTCGGATAGCATCGCTCGCCCGGAAGCGGTCACGCCGTGGGAAGTGGTGAAAGCCAAGGCGCTGGCGAGGGCCCGGCAGTGACCCTCCCGGTTGTCCTCCGCGACGAGGCCCAAATTGAATTCCTTGAAGCGTTCGACCATTACGAGGGCGTACGCCCAGGTTTGGGAGTTGACTTCGCCGCGCGGGTGCAAAGGGTTTTCGACAGGATTGCGACCAACCCACAAATTCATGCGGTGGTGTTCGCCGATATCCGGAAGGCCTGGGAGACTTCACCAATGCAAGATACTTGGTACGCTGACAAACGCGATCTCATCAAGTGGGGCGTACTCCTACGACTCGCCGAAATCTTTGATGCGCGGCGAATCTTGCAACTCGCATATTACCGGCCTGCTCAGTTCGAGCAACTCAAGATCGACAGCCAAGTGTACGACATGCCTGAAGAGGTCATCGCTCACTTCCGGAATTTGCGGACAATCGGAAGCATCGGATCAAAAGTGCGAGTGACGGTGTTCGATCCGGTTTTTCAGGATCGAACGGTTCACCAGCAGGCGGTTTTGGCGCTACTACCGGCATATGCACAAGAACGCTGCATCGTATTTCTCGATCCAGACACGGGGCTGGAGTCTCAGAATCCTTCCCCTGAGCATGTGTTGGAGAAGGAAGCGCTGGAGATTTGGTACGCAATGAAATCGGCGGACGTGCTCGCGCTTTATCAGCATCAAACAAACAGGGCGGGCCAGCCGTGGATTGAGCCGAAACGACTCCAGTTGGCAAAGGCCATCAATGTTCCTGAACAGGCAATTAAGGTCGCCAGTGGCAAAAAAATCGCTCAGGACGTCGTGTTTTTCTATGCACAGAAAAACTAGGTAAACATCGCAAAAGCATAGGATACGGCATGCTACCATTGATTAGTTTCAACCACAATGGCACAAATCGGCTCACGGATTAGCAACAGGTTCCCCCGTGGCGTAGGGCAATGTGCCTTGTTGTAATTCCAAGTTCCGCTGCCGGCGTTGATGAC
>DASRAT010000829.1:0-2612 GCA_035638015.1 Gemmataceae bacterium
CAGTTTTACAAGATGTGCGTGGATAACAGCACGCCGTTTTATTATGTCTACGGCGGCACCCAGGACAACGGCTCGCAACGAGTTGCATCAAGGACTGTCAACAAAATCGGCATTCGCACGGCCGATTCGAAAAAAGTCGGCGGCGGCGACGGCTTCCAGCCCCGCGTTGATCCCCTGGACCCCAAGATTGTTTACACGACTTCGCAAAACGGCGCCATGAGTCGAAGCGATGGCAAGGGCGGTAAAGGCGGCGGCGGCGGCAAAAGCATCAGGCCCGCCGGCGGCGGGGGCGGCGGCGGCAAAGGCGGCGGTGGCGGCGGCGCGGCCTGGAACTGGGACACGCCTTACATCATCAGTCCGCACTCCAACACGCGGCTCTACGCCGGCTCCAACCTCGTCTATCGCAGCGACAACCGCGGCGACAGCTGGAAGGCGATCAGTCCCAACCTTACACGCAGCATGAAAGCCATGGAAATCCCGATCATGGGCAAGGTTTGGGGCAAGGACACACCGGCACGCAATGCCTCCACAACGCCGATTAGCGTGCTCAATGCGCTCGAAGAGTCTCCCCTGGTGGAAGGCCTGATTTATGCCGGGACCAACGACGGCATCCTCGCGGTCACCGAAGATACGGGCAAGAACTGGCGGAAAATCGACTCCTTCCCCGGCATTCCCAAACTTGCCACCATTTCGCACATCTGCCCGTCCAACCACGACAAGGACACGGTTTATGTGTCGTTCATCTACTACGAGTACGGCGACTTCAAGCCCTACATTCTGAAAAGCACCGACCGGGCCCAGACCTGGACGTCGATTTCGTCCAACCTTTCGGCACGCGATTTCGTGTGGACGATCGTCGAGGATCCCGTGAAAAAGGGTCTGCTGTTCGCAGGCACCGAATTCGGTCTTTACTTCAGCGTGGACGACGGCAAAAAGTGGGTGCAATTCAAGAACGGGTTGCCGATCATTTCTTTCCGCGACATGGAGATTCAAAAGCGGGAGGGCGACCTGGTCTGCGCCACCTTCGGTCGCGGCTTCTTCATTCTCGACGACATCACGGCACTGCGGCAATTCACGCCGCAGACGTCTGCCAAGGAGGGAACACTGTTTACGCCGCGGAAGACCTATGTCTACGAGGAAAAGACCAACGTCCAGCGCCCCGCCGACAACAGCGAAATGCCCAATCCGAAGTTTGGGGCTTTGATCAGCTACTACCTTAGCAAGGACCTGCCCAGCGGTCAAAAGATCGTCCTGACGGTGATGGATGCCAGCGGCACGAAGGTGCGCGAGGTTGAAGGCACGGGCAAAGCCGGCTTCAATCGCGTGGCCTGGGATTTGCGCCCCGCAGGAGGCGAAACGACGCTGGTGAAACCCGGCAAGTATAAGGTCACCCTGGCCAAGGTGGGAGCGTCGAACGTCACGCCCCTGGGCGAAGCCCAGGAATTTGAGGTAGTCCCCCTGCCTAGCTCCGCCACGGGTGAGGAGCAGGCATTTATTGATCCAAAACTGCTAACACCGGCGCTTTAATCCGGATGTGGCAAGGGATGGACAAGGATCAATCGCGAATAAGAGACACCGTTTTCTTGGCCCTAATTGATTCTTGTCCACCCTCGTGGTGTTTTTCCATTAGTCTTTTGTTCGCCTAGTTCTTTTCGAACGCCCGCCTGGCATATTGGACCAGGTTTTTCATCACGAATCCTTGTGGCGGTTGAATATCAACAAGGATTCCACGTTTCTTGAGGGCCTGGGCCGCCACCGGGCCCACCGCTGCCAACTTGGTGCGGCCAAGGCCAGCTGTCAATTGGGTGTGTAAACCACGCTCGTGAGCCACTTCAAAAAGCCGATCGATCTGCGGGCTGCTGGTAATCATCAGCAAATCGACCTGCCCTTGAGCTAGTTTGCCAATCAATTCAGCAACGCGATCGGCGGCAGCCCCGGCGTAAACATAGGACAACACAGGGCGGCCTTCGGCGCCTGCGTCACGCAGGAATTTCGCCAGCTCGGGATTGGGACTTCCGAAAAGCGTATAACCGACCACCTGGCCGGATAGGTTTTCGCCCCGGAGTGTGGTGATAACACCTTCGGTGGTTGGCGTTTGCGCGACGAGGTGGGGTTGAAGGCCGATTTCCTTGAGGGCCTGCACCGGTTTGGGGCCGCGCGTGACCAGTTTGGTTTTGGCCAGAGCCGCCACCGCTGCCTCACGACGGCCCGCTCTGGCCGCAAAGCCGACGAGTCGGCGCAGGGCTTCGCCGGTCATCAATACGACATAGGCAAACTTGCCGGCCATCAATTCCTTGAGCCAATCATCAACCGATGCGATTTCAGGGGCGTCGTGAATCTCGACCATGGGATAGCGCAGGACGACTGCCCCTTCTTTCTCGAGCAATTGGGCTAATTCTTCGAGTTGGCGGGTTTCCACCAGGGCTACGGAGCGGCCGTGCAGGGGTTGGGTCATGGGTGCTGCCTCTCTTGAGACCATAGTTAGTTCATGTGAATCCTGGCCTATACTTCACGGTCGATTCTATCAAGGAGAATGCGCGTGAAGGGCTGGTTTGTGCCTGGAGTTTTGTTGGGGGCTTTGTTTGCGGCGACGCGTCTGGCGGCGCTGCAAG
>DASRAT010000830.1:0-13078 GCA_035638015.1 Gemmataceae bacterium
TACCAGGCGTTCGATGGTCCGTTGCAACGGCCGAGCCCCGTAGCGGCGGTCGAAGCCCTGTTGGGCCAGGTGTTCCACCACGGCATCGGTCCATTGCAGACGGATATTGGCTTTGGCCAGGCCTTCTCGGGTGGCGATTTCGGCCAGTTCTTTGCGGGTGATTGCGTGGATGCTCGCGGTGCTGAGCGGATCGAAGGAAACCACGGCATCAATGCGATTGAAAAACTCCGGCCGGAAAAAATCCATGGCATGAGATTCATAAAGCGGCGTCGTGTCATTGCCGAAGCCAAAGCCGGTTTGCTGATCGCTTCCCAGGTTGGATGTCATAATGATGATGGCGCTGCGGAAAATGGCCGTGCGGCCGAAGCGATCGGTCAATCGGCCTTCGTCGAAGAGTCCCATCAGGACATCGAACACCTGGGCATCGGCTTTCTCGATTTCGTCCAGCAACACGACGTTAAACGGCTGTTGCCGGATGCCACGGATCAGCGCGCTCGGATGGCCGTCGGCCTGTGTCAACAGGCGATCGGCGGCGCCGGGGCCGGTGTATTCGCTCATGTCCAGGCGAATCAGGCGATCGGCTTTTTCCCCGTGGCCAAAGAAAAAACGCGCGATGGCGCGAGCCAGTTCGGTTTTGCCGACCCCCGTCGGGCCGCAAAAAAGCAACACGCCGACCGGCCGCTGCGGATCGTTTAGGCCGGCCTTGAATGTAATGACCAGGTCGGCTGCTTCACGGATCGGATGGGTCTGGCCGATGATCTGTTTTTGGAAACTCTCGATGACTTCCTGGCGAGTCAGTGGCCAGTCGTCGCGCAAGAGAAGTTCGGGCAAGCCGGTTTGCCGGACAAAGAGGGTCAGCACGTCTTCCGAAGTGACTTCGGTTTTCTTGGCCTGCCGGCAGGACTCGAAAAGCTGCGTCAAAAAACGGCTCGCCGGCCCCGGAAACGCCTGATACGGCAAAAATCGCTTGAACAGGTGATAAACCAGATCGATCACGCCAGCGGCCAGTTCAAGGCGCATGTTCTGTTTGTGGATAGCGGCAAGGCGGTCGAGAACATTGATGGCTCGCTGGCGATTCATCGCCTGCAAAGCAAGCACCTGAAAAACGTCGGCAAATCCAGGCAAGAGGCGGCGGCAAGCATCGAATTCAGTCGGCGTCGCTTCGCCGACCAGCCTCAGTTCGCCGCGCTGGAGATAAGGGAGCAGAAACGCGGCAATGCTGTTGACCGGGCTCTCGCCGCCCTGGCGGACCAGATCGAGTAAATTGTCAAGGCAGAGCACACCGCCTGTCCGGGCCAGTTCGGCAATGAGAATTTCACAACGCTGTTCCCACTGTCCCAGATACTTCATGCCGGCAATGATCCGGCCGGCGCTGGTCAGCCAAAAGCGGTGATTGCTTTTGTGGCCGGGCAAATCGCTTTCGTCATCAGTCTGGTGCTTTTGCTGGGCCAGTTCCTTCTCTAGCAGCTTGACTGCTTCGACCACAACCGTAGTTTTCCCGCAGCCTGTTTCGCCGACCAACACGACGTTGGCCTTGCCCTTGCCGAGACGCTGGTGCAATTCCGCCACTTCGGACTCGCGTTCCCAGGGACGGGCATAAAGGCGGCGTACCCGTGGATCGCCAAGCGGTTCTGCCACGGCGTGCAGCGCCCGGTTCTGGTCATCAACAGGCAAGGTAGCCACATTCAAGTTGACGCGAAGGACCACTTGATTGAGTTCGAGCGCGGCGGGCGGCAAGTAACGGGCCAGTTTCTGAGGTGTCATGCCTTCGAAGTGCTGCTGCACATAATGAGCGGCCAACGATCGTAAGGTTGCGGGATCACTATAGAAAAACCGTTCGCCAAGAAGCGGCATGGCGCACACCAAGAGCCCGTGTTCCTGGCGGCCGGTAACTCCGCAAATGCGAAGGGTAATCAGTTCCTTGGCTGGATAACGACGGTCCTCGTGCCGATACTCTGGGCGAATCGGGATTTTGAACTCCACAAGCTCCGGATCGTGAAAATTGGGGGCCCGGAGGTAGGGCTCACGCCGGTATTTCCAGGCCAACATTTCTTCGAGTTGCTCCAGCGCAAGTCGCGCCGATTTTCCCATGCCGGCGCGCTCGTCCCACTCCACCAGGTTGGCAGTGTACCAGCCATGATGGTCTTTCCAGATCAGAACAGGAAACCGATACGAGGTAGCCAAGGCTAACTCCCGAACTCCGCCGGCACGGGCAATGCCGCCAGCAGCCATTCCTTGTTGATCGTGGGATAAACTGTCCCCGACCGCAAATCGACACGTTTGCCTTGTTCCTGATGAACGCAAACAATCGACATGAGCTGGAAAGGATCGGCGTCTACCGTCGCTTCACCGCGGGCAAGACGTTTTTGCCAGTCGGCGCGTTCCTCCAGGCGATTTTCCAAGAGCGTCCTCGTGTCGCAATTAGCGGGAACAGGCCAAACCATGAGCTGCACGGACGCCACGCCGCCATGATTCGGGCAGAAAAGGTGGGTTCCTTCCTCGAGCCGGGCGAGCGGCAGGGCGGACAGGCCCTTGAGCAGGAGCGTATGCTCCTGACCGATTTTGGCATTTTCCGTCAATGGCGACATTTCTAATGCCAGGGCGTTGTCGAAGAGGCCGGGGAGCATCTTTGTCGCCAGGTATTTGAGCCAAACTACGTCGCCCGGGTTCGCGGCCCGAAGATGGAGGAGCACCTGCTGCGGCGAGCTGCCGGCAACGCAATCCGCCAAAGTCTGGACATACGAAGCATAGCGAACCAGATCAAGCAGCGATCCTGCCGATTCATCCTCGCGGCAATTGCTCCACCATTGACTCGGTCGCGGTGCTCTGTCTGCCAGGTCTTTCAAATAAAGATGAATGTCCTGGGCCGCGGCCATTTCTTGCAACATGGCGGCGTGGTTCGATTCGACGTAGTGTTTCTTCTTGTGGCCGAGTGAGCGGAACTGTGGTGGACGCTGGGCATAATGCCGCGACTGCTCGCGGTCATCTTCGAGCGCATCTGCGTGACGACGAATCCACCACCGCAATTTGTCGGCTGATGCTTGAATGGTGAAGTAAGCACAATGGTCGGCCGAAGCAGCATCGATATCGCCCCTGGGCCGAAGGTGAGCGCATTGCATCAAGATACGGTCGGCGAATCTCTTGGCTTTCTCCAGTACAAGAGGCTCATCGCTGAGGTCCGGACAGTCTGGATTGGGGGCCACTTGCGATAACCCTTGCACGTGGACGGCTATTTCGCGGCCTGCGGCATACACGTGGATGTTTGTAAAAGTCTCATGCAAGCCTTCGGCGACGCGTTCCGAGACCGCGCGCGTGAGATGCCGTTCAATCGCGCGCTTTAGCACGCGGGCCCCGAAACGTGGATCGAATCCCTTGTCCACGATTTTGGCCAACGCCTCGCGCTCGATTTGCAACAGGCATTTGTGCCGCACCAGCCCCTCGCGGCACAGCACATCCTGGATGAGTCCCGTGGCGATGTGCCCGACATCGTCCCGCGTCAGGCGACCGAAGGGGACAATGCGATCCAGCCGATTGAAAAACTCCGGCCTGAAAAACCGTTCCGCTTCACGCACAAAAATGGCAGGATCGACCTTGTCGTCCTTGCGAAATCCCAGGCTCGATACAGCCTCGCGGGCGCCAAGGTTGGACGTAAGAATAACGATGGTGTTGGAAAAATCGGCGAGCCGGCCATGCGCATCCGTCAGGCGGCCTTCCCCCAGAACTTGCAGGAGGAGATCAAAAACCTCCGGATGGGCTTTTTCAATCTCATCGAGCAAAACGACTGCGAAGGGCTGGCGGCGGACTGCCGAGGTAAGCAAGCCTTGGGGTTGCAAAAACGTCCCGATGAGCCGTGCCGCCGCGCCGGGCTCAACGAATTCGTTCATGTCAAACCGCAGGAGTTTATCGGCGGCGCCGAACAGAAATGCCGCGATCGCCTTGGCGCACTGGGTTTTGCCGACGCCAGTAGGCCCCAGGAATAACAAAGTGCCAAGCGGTCTGTCTGGATCGTTAAGCCGCGCCTTGGCAATGCTGATAACATCGGCGGCGGCCTCCAGGGCAGCCCGTTGACCAATGATCCGGTCCTGAAGCGGTCCAAGGATTTGCTGCCGCTCCAGCTTGTCGCGCGTGTCGAGGAAAGACAGTGATAAGCCGCTTTGAAGCTGAAATTCCTGCAAGACGGCACTACGGGAAATATCCGCTTGCTGATGTTTTACCGCCAGTCGGCGCAGGAAGTGAGCCGCCTTGCCGGGAAAGGCCGCATGCCGTGCATAGCGCCGCTGCACGTCAATAACCGCGGGCAAAGTATCGACTGCAAATCGGCATTGATGCTGCCCTTCCAGCTGCCGCTGGGACGCAACGAGGATTCGCAAGGTGTCCCCATCGCTGGGTTCATGCAGCGGCAAAACGTGGAAGAGATCGGCAAAACCACGATCGCGTTCACGCAGCACGCGCAGTGCCTCGGGCGTCATTTCCGCAAGCAAGCGCACATCGCGGCGCTCCACATACGGTTTGAGCACGTGGGCTGCGCTCAAATCGGACTGTCCAGTTACGCCGGCGTGGTAAAGACCCAGCAGATCGTCGAAAAACAAAAGGTGGCGTTTCTTGCGAGCTTCTCGGAGGATGGCCAGCATTCGGTTTTCCCACTGACCCACGTAAGACATGCCCGAAATCAACCGCTGCGGTGATATAAGGAACGTCAATTCCTTGAGTTTGTACTTGTCTTTGCGCTCAAGCACTGTTTGGTAGACGTGTTCATGCAGCAAAGCGGTTTTGCCGACTTGCGCCGGACCGAGCAGCATGACAGGCCGGGTATCCGACGCGTTCAGCAAGCGCGACAATTCCTTGCTTTCCCGATCCCGCAGCAGCACACGATCCAGGTCGTCTGGAAAAAGATGGTCGAGACAACGGCCGATGCGGAACAGCTCCCGCTCGCCGTCCACTACTTCGCGGGCGCCAAGAAACATGTACTTTGAATCGTCTGCTTCCTGCATCTTCGGCGCCGGATGGATTTCCATCTCCAGCGGATGAATCCAGGCTGTTCCTTCAAGCGCCTTGTCCTCGGGCTTGACAAAGTTCTCCTCGTCTTCTTTTTCCCGGTTGCGAAAGTGCTGGCTGAGGACCTCGTTGGCCCTGGTTGCCAGCGTTTGGCCGGAATTGACCTCGAACCACAGATCCGGAAGTGTGGGCGTGAACGCAATGCGGCGATCGAGAGCTTCAAAAATCACGAATAGAAACCGGCTTTTGGCAACGCGGCGCCGCAAGTCGACGGTCACATCGAGACGGTGGTAGTCCAGTTCGGGATTGAAGGTGTAACGCGCCAATTCATCGTGGCGGAGTTCTTTGCCCAGGAAATGTAGCGTTTCGCGCAGCTTCTGCGTAACTTGATGGAGCGCTCTTTCCAGCTTTGGTGCCCGTGCACTGGGTTGCGGGAAGAATAGCGGCCTGACATCAAACTGGCCGTCCACGGAATGAACATAGAGCGGCACGATGATGGTCATGGGAACAAAATCTCTTTCAGATTGCGTGCCAGGCACTGCTCCAGAGCGTCGGCGAGTACCACGGGCAAGGTATCGGGATTGACATAGAGTTTTCCGGGCAGCCGCACGTCTTCGAGCGTTCCGCGCGCCAGGTCGTAGAGTCGACGGCGCTCTTGCTGGCCGATATTGCCACGGCGATCCATGCCAGCAGGAGGTGCATAATCTTGCCAGTCAAGTTCGCTGGTGTCCACCAGGCAAATCCCGCTGGCCTGGGCATTGCGGAATTGGTGTAAGCCATATTCGCCGGCGAAACGCGGCAAAGCCGCGGGAGCATGTATGACCAGGCCCAGGCCGACCACGCCCTCCAGGGGCCTGGCCACGCGCTGTTCCGGCAATAACACTTTCTTTTCATGATTAAAAACCCGCATGGAAACGTTTTTTGCTCCCTGCCAAAGGAGACCAGCATCAAGCACCAGCCGCCTTTCCAAGGGCGCGGGTTCCTCCTTGGTGCGGCTTGGCGGGCCGGGCCGGAATTGCCAAACTTCCGCCTGGCCATCATGACGGGCCAACACCATGCGGAAATAAGCTTCGCCGAGCATCATTAGGAAGGCTGGTTGTTCACTGAATATCGCGACCACCACGTCGTCGGGTTTTTCAAAACGCTGGAGATACAGTTTGAGCAGATTTTGTTCCCATGCGGCACGTGCGGATTTCAGCCGGCGCGAGATTTCCTCTGCGTCGATTGGCCCGTTACCCAGGAGTCCCAACAAAGCTTCATCCTCATGACTGCAGACCCGGGCGAAAAGTTCGTGGAGATCGGCGCGAATTGCGCGCCAGGCCGCTAGCCGGCTGAGGCGGCGGATGTCGTCTGGCCGAAGCCGTTTGCCCCTGGCGGCCCGTTTCTCCAGTAATTGCAACCGATGAATTTCGTTGTCCATTTCCAAAGCGGCCGGCGAGCGAAACAGCTTTTGCAAGTTTCGGCGCAGGTCAAGCAATTCGGTCACCACGGCTGCGTCATTACGGGTTTCGGCGTGGTGAATCGATTGCAATTCGGATTTTACGTGAACGTGGAGCGAGCCCTCGATGACAGCAACCTGGGCCTTCAGTGGAGTTTCGGCGAAATAGCCGTTGAGTTTCTCCGCCAGCGGCGCAAGCAAGTGACGATCCATGGCCCGTTTGAGCGGCCTGGCGCCGTAGCGAACGTCCGTGCCATGCACTGCCAGCCAGGCTGCCACCTCGGCAGGAATATCCAGTGCCACATTGCGAAAGCGAAGGCCGTCGCGCCGACGGATCAGCTCAAGCTGGCGGTAAGCAATGTGCAGAATCGTTTGCTCCTCCAGGGGAGCGAACGGGATGACGTAATCAATGCGATTGAACAACTCCGGGCGGAAAAATCGTTGAACGGCGTCCAGGAAATGCTGCCGTGCTTGGTTGCCGCCAGCCTTGCATTGATTCAAGCCGAAGCTGCCGCGCTGAAAGTTCTCCGCGCCAAGGTTGGAGGTCATGATGACCACGCTGTTGCAAAAATCGGCAACGCGGCCTGCGGAATCGGTGAGCCGGCCTTCGCCCAGCACTTGCAGAAGCAAATCAAACAACAAGGGATGGGCCTTTTCAATTTCATCCAACAGCACAATGGAAAATGGCTGCTCGCGAATGCGGGCGGTCAGCAGCCCTTCGGTGCGAAAGCTGCCGCCGATGAGCCGGTCCACAGCATGGGGGTCCGCATATTCGCTCATGTCAAAGCGTGTCAGGCGCGTGGTGCTGCCAAATAGAAACTCGGCCAGGGCCTTGGCCATCTCGGTCTTGCCGACGCCCGTCGGGCCAATGAACATCAGGGACGCTACCGGTTTGCGCGGCCGCGTCAACGCGGCCTTGACCGCGGCAAGCAAGTCCACCACCAAATCCACCGGATCCTTTTGACCGATTACGCGCTTCGCGAACCACTCGCGCGTCTGCTCGAGGTTTAGTCGTTCGGAGTCTCCCAGGAGAGAAAGCGGTAGTCCACTTTCGCGCGCGAATTCTCTGGTCACATCTATGGCGGTCAAAACGCGGTCCGGCGTCTTGTCGGCCAGCAGGTTCCGCAAGAAACGCAACGGCCGCCCGGGAAACGCGGAATAGGTCGCGTAGCGGCGATGCAATCGGTCGAGCTGATCAATGCCGTCCGAAGTGATCGGCGGGTTTTCATGGTTTGCTTCCTTGACATAGCTCTCCAGGATGTTCCGGCTCTGGCGCGGCGAGGGTTCTGGCACCGGAATCTGCACAAATGTGGCGAGCAACTGGGGCTCCTGCCGCTCGATCAACGGCAATTGTTCCGCCGTGCACTCGGCAATAGCCAACAAATCCCCGCGGGCCAAAAACGGCCTCAAAAAGGAGGCGATGCCCTGCGCTTGGTGCTCGCTTTTGCCGACTTCCATTAACTCGAGCAGGTTGCCGAAATGGAGGATGGCACGTTGATGGGAAGCTTCACGGGCCACCTTGCTGCACCGCTCTTGCCACATGCCAAATCCAGACATGCCGGAAACCAAACGCGCGCCAGTAGTGGCCCAGAACGGCGTGGCCGCCAGACCCAGTCGTCTGCGGCGGCGAACCAGCTCATGGACGGAGGCTGTCTTGCCAGCGCCGCTCGGCCCGACCAGAAGGACGCTCCGCGATTGGGCGCCGGTCAGCGCGTCGATCATTTTCGCAATAACGTGATCCAGCTCATAACCGGGCCGCAACGGTTCCTTGCACAAATCAGCGGCAACTTCGGGTAAAACGGGCTTGCCGTGATCCTGCCGCTCTATCTCTTCGCGAGCATGCTGCTTCGGGGTTTTCAATTCAATTGCACATTCCATTTGTTCAAGCTTTATTTCGCCGCAGCGCTGGAGCCAAACCAGGGGCTCGAGTGCGTTGGCCTTGATGCGCATCAGCGCGGTGCGAATCTGTTCCGGCAGCAGTGCTTCGAGCATATCGGGGCGGGCGGCGAGCACTTCCATGCAGAGGGCCGGCACATAGGCCAGCACGGCTTCCGGTACAAGAGCGGCCGATCCAGCTTGCAAAACTTGCGGCGCGGGATGGCTCCAGCGCACGACGGGAAAGTGCAATATCACCGGTTCTTGCCATGTGAGCGAGCGCACCGGGGGCGAGAGCGTGACCGCGACCGAGCTGATCTCTATGTTGCCTGCCAACCGCCGGCGATGCACTTCAAACGGTGGAATTGCCATTGTCGTGCGAATGACGAGATTCTTGAGGGTCCGGTGCAGTGCCGTCGATCGATTGCTTAAACAGCGAATTTCGGGAAACAGCAGCGCTTCACCGAGCAAAATGCCGTGGTCAAAAGACTGCAACACGGTCGTCAGCGGTAAATCGATGTTAAACATCTGCAGGGTTCGATTGAGGAAGATCACGTCCTGGATTGACCGAATTTGATAATGGCGGGTTCGCCCTTTGGCTCATTGAACCGGCAAGCAGGCGGTGTTCACCACGGTACCGCGAACCCTCCGCCGCCAATTCTATGCCAATCTTGACTGCTTAGGATAGCTCTCCATCTCCATCACGCTGACACAAGGACTTACGTCGAGAGGGCGTAAGTCCTTTTTTTGATGCTCCCATCGCCGAAACATCGTGCCCGAGGAAAAAAACCATCGTGCCAAATGCCCAACGCTAAGATGCACGCCGGGAGGATCAAAGGCAGGCTTCGACGGAATCGGGCCGAGGCCTGTCCGATGTTGCCATTGCCTCCAGTCACCCAAATGCCGCTTGCGGGCCGCTTCCGATCGGATAACATGCAATAGACGCCAGGCGTATACCATGTGCCGGCAAGGCACTCCTGTAACTCATGAAGCGCTCTCTCATGCCCACCAGCGCTGACAAGCCGCGAATGCCTCTCCGTGTCTGGCTTGCGGACCTGACGCACAACCACGGCACGCTTGGGGCCGATACCTTTCCCCTGGGAGTAGGCTGCATCGCCGCCTACGCCGAGAAGCAGTTCGCCTTTGACCAGTCCGTGCGTTTGTTCCGCTATCCACACGTCATGGCCGGCGAAGTCGAGCGGAATGGCTGTCCCGATGTCGTGGGCTTCAGCAACTACATCTGGAATTGCCGGCTCGGGCTTGCTTTTGCGCGGCGCATCAAGGACCTTCGCCCCGACACTGTCGTCGTCATGGGTGGTCCCAATTATCCGCTACAAGCGATCGAGCAAGTGCATTTCCTTCGAAACAATCCCCAGATCGATTTTGTGGTCATGTACGAAGGCGAAGTGGTTTTCGCCCAATTGCTCCAGGCGATCCAGGAATGCGGCTTGGACAAAGACGCCATCCTTGAGCGTGTGCCGTCGATCCATGCCCTGCTCCGTGACGGGCGGGCGGCGCTTGCCAGGCCGTCGGCGCCGCGGTTGCGCAACCTTGACGACATTCCTTCGCCCTATTTGACCGGAAAGTTCGATGAGTTCTTCGACGGTCGTTTGTGGCCGCTTTTGCAAACCAAACGCGGCTGTCCCTTTACCTGTACCTTTTGCAGTGAAGGCGAGAGCTATTACACCAAGGTGGCGCGCTATTCCAGCCCGCGGATCCGAGACGAAATCGACTATATTGGCACCCGCATGGCCAAGGTCCGGATGCAGGGTGGCCGCAACGACCTGTACATCGCCGACTCCAACTTCGGCATGTTCCCCGACGATTTGGAGACGGCGCAAGCACTGGCGCGAAGCCGAGCGCTGCACCAATGGCCCGACCACATCAACGCCTCCACGGGCAAGAATCAAAAGCAACGCGTTCTGGAGGCCGCTCGCATCCTGGACGGCAGCATCGTGCTCTCCGGATCGGTGCAGACGCTTGATCCTCTCGTTCTGCAAAACGTCAAGCGAGCCAACATCTCCGCCCCGGAATTGATGGCCCTTGGATTGCAGGCCAAGCAGGTGGGCGCCAATTCCTATTGCGAATTAATCCTGGGCTTGCCCGGCGAGACCAAAAAGTCGCACTTTCAAACTCTCAAGACCACCGTGACTGCCGGGTTTAACAAGATACTTCCCTATCAATTGATGATCCTGTCCGGCAGCGAGCTAGGTTCGCAAGCTCACGCACGACAATACACGATGGACATACGGTCGCGGGTGCTGCCACGGGCGTTTGGCGATTATGAAATCGCCGGCCAGCGGTTGCCCGTCGCCGACATCGAAGACGTGGGCGTGGCCACCGACACACTTTCCTTTGACGATTACCTTGATTGCCGTGCGATGCACCTGGTGATCACCATCTTTTTCAACGATGCCATCTTTGAAAGCGTCCGCAAGATTCTGCGGGCACAGGGCTTGTCGGTTTTCCGCTGGCTGGAGCTGATTCACGACGCCATCCCACACAGTGGCCTCGCCATCCTTTTCCAAGAATTCCGCGACCACACCAAAAATGAGTTGTGGACCGATCGGCAGGCGCTGGAGAAGTTCATCGAATCGCCGGGAGCGATCGAGCGCTATCTGCGCGGCGAGTTGGGGTTCAATTTGCTGTACACCTTCAAGGCAATGGCGATTACCCAAAACCTTGACGCCGTGAGGGAAGTGGTCCAGCAGGCCACGACGCGCTTGTTAAGGGAGGGGGGCCTGATCGATCCGGAGCTGCAGAGCTTCCTGGACCAAACGATCCAGTGGGATTCTTGCCGCGTGACCAACATTGTGGATCATCTCGACGACGAGGTGGTGGGTGCTTTCACCTACGACCTGGAGCGGTTCGCCGCCGATCCCGACCCTGTCAATTACGGCGCGTACTGGCAGCCGGCGCCCCTGGTTTACAGCTTTGAACTGGGCGAAGACCAAAAGGACCTTGTGCGCCGCTACCTCAACACCTTTGGCGCCGACTCCCTGGGCGTTGGTCGTATCCTGTCGGTGGCCTACACCAATCGAATGTTCCGGCGACCGCTGCCGTTGCGTGTTTAATCGGGGGAGATCATCGTGGCGCCATTGCCCCTGGCTTCCGTCTGCATTCCGGTTTACAACAAGGGCCCTTACCTGGCCCGCACTCTCGAAGCGATCTTGCGCCAAACCTACGCTCCCCTCGAAGTGATCGTCAGCGACAATGGCAGCACCGACGGCAGCAGCGACATTGCCCGCGCGTTTGCCGGCCGCGACCCGCGCGTCCGCTGTTTTCGCCTGGAACACACGCTCAATATCAATGAAAGCTGGCGCTATGCCCTCCTGCTGGCCCAGGGGGAGTTTCTCAAGCTGCACAGCGGGGACGACACCACCCTGCCCGCTGATTTCCTCGAACGCATGATCGAGCCGATGCTGCACCGCTCCGAGGTGGAGTTCACGGCTTGCGCAGTGCGGCCCATCATGGACTACACCGTGCCAGGCAACAGTGCCGAGCATATGACTGCGCTTTGGGGCAGCATCGCCCAAACTTGCCGGGAAGTCATCGCTTTGCCCAATCGCGCCGACCGCGCCCGCAAGCTGATGGAAAAGGCTGCGCTGAACAATTCGATCGGCACGCCCTACGCCTTGGTTTGGCGCCGCAGCTGCCTGCCCGATGCCCACTGGAGCAAAGCGCGCACGCCCTTTGCCTGGCCCGAATCTTATGCCGATTGGGACATTGCCCTGCGGATTCTGCTCAATCACCGCGGCTTTTTCGTCGAGTCAATCCAGGTCGATCAATATTATGACGCCAACAGTCCCTTCAATCGCTGTTTTGTGGACAACCGCTACGAATTGTCCGACCTGATTGCGCAAACGCTGCTGCCATTCAACGTCCTGGTCGATCCCGAGATGTCGGCCCTGCGTCAGCAAGCGCAACCCGAGGAGCTTGCCCAACTGCTCCGCGAAGTGCATAACCGTATTGCTTACCTGGCTAATCTGTCCGATCAAGTCGTGGCCTTCGAGCATCCGCATTTCACCTCCAAGCTGATGCCGCGGTTGTACCAGTACGTGGACGCCATTCGCCGTAATCCGCATGACTGGTTGGCGTTGAGAAAACTAAGACAACTCCGCTTGGGTCTAGTCCGCCGTTGGCTAGGCAGCACCGACGAGCAAATCGAGCAGGAGTATTTTGGCGTTTTGGGCCAAGCCCATGGCTTGCTGCTCGAAAGCGGCATCCGCAGTGGCAAGCTTGATGCTCATGAAACCGAGGTGTTGGAAAAAACGCATGCGGCATTGGCGACGCAGCCGGCCGCCCGAGATTCCTGGGGCCGATGGCTGGCCCTGGTGCTGCTGACGAACTTCCGCTCGTGCCCCGATTTGACGCTGGACATGGTGCCCGCGCAGCTGCGAGCGGACCTGGCGAGATACGCCTGGACGGACTGAGGTGTCATCTGGCACGCCAGCCAGGCGACTGGTAGAACAACACACGGTGTTGCGCTTTCCCTTCGCGATGGCATGAGCGGGGCGTGGCCCCAAAAGGAGAGTCGAGCATGCGCACAGCCGTGACTGTGATGGTGCTGCTGGCCCTGGCGGCGAGTGTTGATGGACAGACCGGTGACAAGGACACCCGCCGCTTCGGCATCGGCCTGGACGCCAAGAAATACCCCCAAAACACTGCTAAAGACGCGCTGGGTTCTGTCCTCAAAGCCGTCGGCGAAAAGCATTTCGACTATCTGCTGGCGCATCTCGTCGATCCTGCATTTGTCGACGAACGCGTGGC
>DASRAT010000831.1:0-2135 GCA_035638015.1 Gemmataceae bacterium
CTTACCGGGTGGGGACAAGAGGACGACAAGATGCGGTCCAAGGAAGCTGGTTGCAATGGCCACCTGGTGAAGCCGGTCAAGCTTGCCGACTTGGAAATCCTGTTGGAGGAACACGCCCCAAGGAAAAGCAGCACACTTTGAGGCACATCGCCATAGGCCGCAAAAACTTGCTGTTCGCGGGCAGTGCTCACGGCGCCGAAACCGCGGCGACGCGATGACTAACGCCGACGACGTGAGGCGACTTGGCGGCAGTTGCGGTTCCTTGTCCAAAGCGTTGCAACAACGTGTGGCTGTGGATAAGCTGGACGCTTTGTCGTCGGTTACGTTTGAAGACCTTGCAGCACGGTTCGGGAAATAATGAAAAGCGGGCAACCCTCCGGGGGGAGGAGGGTTGCCCAGGCAACGGGGTGCAACTGGATTGAACCAACAAAACGGGCAAGGGACGTGGGGAACAATACCACTTCGGCCGCGAGGGGTCGGCTGTTTAGTGGTTTTTGCCTGGGCGATGGGGGTCGCTTGGGCGTCGAATAATGAAAGCAATTGCAATGCCAAAATCCGCAGTGACCTTGCGCTGACGCCGATTGGCCAACTCAACCCTTGTCAATAATGTGAGTTAAAGAGAGCGCGCTTCGCCGCGAGCTGGGAACAATGGCCGCCGGCATTTTGCGATCCTTTGTAATTCGCGACAATTCTTGTAATAAATCCTTCCGCTTGGCTCACGCCAATGGTAAACAAGAGATGAACCAATACACCGCCACGAGCCGCCTGCCATGCCAAACGACGCATTGATCGACGACCTGTACGGCGCGATTTGCGAGGTCCCGCTGATCGACCCGCATTCGCACATTGATCCACACCGCCCCACCGCGCGCAACCTCGACGACATTCTTGGTTACCATTATTACACAGAGCTGGCCCACTCGGCGGGCATGAGCCAGGCGCCGCTGGCCAAGGACGTGTCGCCGCGTGAACGTTGCCGCGCGATTTTGGGACAAATGGACCGCTTCGATAACACGGCTCAGTACAACTGGTTTCTGCAGATCTGCAAAGTGTTTCTGGGTTTTGAGGGAGAGCGCGTCACCGCCGCCGATTGCGATTGGCTTTGCGATGCGGCTGAACGTCTCTTTGCCCAGGCCGACTGGGAACAGCAGGTGTTGACCAAGTCCAATGTCGAGAAGGTGTTCTTGACCAATGACTTCGACGATCCGCTAACAGGATTCGACACCACCAAATATGTGCCATGTCTGCGGACGGACGACCTGGTGTTTCACCTCGACAAGCAGCCGACACGCGACAGACTGGCGAAGGCGAGCGGCATTGAAGTAAAAGACATTCCCAGCGTGAAGAAAGCGTTGACGAAGCTTTTTGAGCATTTTACGAGTCATGGTGCCAGGGCCTGTGCCATTTCGCTGCCGCCGGATTTCACGCCGTCGCCGCAAAATCATGTGTTTTGGGCGCTGGCAGAGCATTGCCGGACATTCAAGCTGCCGTTTGACCTGATGATTGGCGTCAATCGCCGGGTCTTTCCCACGGGCGTTTACCAGGGCCAGGACCTTTTCGACCAACGCACATCGCTCATCCAATACAAGGATCTATTCAACGCCTTTCCTGAGGTGACCTTTTGCGTGTCGGTGCTGACCAGCAGCCAGAATCAGGAATTGATGAGCTACAGCTGGATCTTCCCCAACGTCGTGACCAGCGGGCATTGGTGGTACTCGAACATCCCGGCCTATATTCAGGCCGATGCGCGGGCCCGGCTTCAGGCGGTGCCCAAGACGAAACAACTCGGCTATTACAGCGACGCCTACAAGCTGGAATTCATTTTGCCCAAATACAACATGTACCGCTGGCTCTTGGCGACCATCCTGGCCGACGATTTTGTGCGGCCGGGTTTGGCCACGGAAACGCAAGCCCAGGACCTGGCCACGCTGGTGCTGCGCGACAACGCCCGGCGGATCTTCAACGTTTGACCAACGATGCCACCGAACCCCATTCGTTTGGCCGTTTTGCTCTCGGGCGGCGGCACCACGCTGCAAAACCTTATTGACCGCATCGGCGACGGCCGGCTGCGTGCGGAGATTGCGCTGGTGGTGTCGAGCAAGGCCGACGCCTTGGGCGTGGAGCGCGCCACGAAA
>DASRAT010000832.1:0-4350 GCA_035638015.1 Gemmataceae bacterium
CAACGCTTATGACAGAGCGCTGCAACTGCAAACAACGTTGATCGCCGAGTTTCCCGGCAAACCCGACCTCAAAAAAGATTTGGCCCGAACCTACTACAACCTGGGCATCCTTTACAAAGACACTGGCAAGCAGCAGCAAGCACAAAAAGCACTGGAAGACGCGGTCGCCATTCTCGATGAATTGGCGAGAGCCTATCCTGAAAAGCTCGTCTATCGCCAACACCTTGGCCGCGCTTATTTGAATCTCGCGCCGGTCATGGAGCGCACTGCCGGATTCGAGCAAGCGCTTGTCATCTCACAAAAGGCCATCGAAACCTTTCGATTGCTTATCACCTTGAATCCACAGGCTCCGGATTATCAGCAGGAATTGGCGGTCTGCTACAACAACCTGGGCAATGCCTATGCTCGCGCAGGCGACATGGCCAAGGCCGAAACCAACTACACCGATGCACGCGCGCTCTTCAAACGCCTGGCCAATGATTTTCCCAACATCCCCGTTTATCGGATCGAATTGGCGAACACTCACAATAGCCTGGCCGTTGTGCTCGCGCGGAGCAAAAGACCGGATGATGCGTTTGCCATTTGGAAAGACAATGAAAACATCCAAAGGCAGCTGGTCGAGGAATACAAGCAAGTGCCTTCTTACCGCGGCGACCTGGGCATGACACGGGCCAGTTTGGGCCGGGTGTATTTGACTCGCAAGGAACTGGGCAAAGCCAAAACCTATCTGTTGGCAGCGACCGCCGACCTGGAATATGCCCTGGCAACCAACCCGAATCAACCTGATTATTTGAACGCGGCCAAGTTCGCTTACGTCAATCTCGGGTATGCCCTGGTGGGCTTGAATGAAGATGCTGCCGCCTTCCAACACGCCAATCGGCTCGTGGAATCATTTCCCCACCGCGACCAAGGGTTGGTGGTGGCTTTGTGTTTTCTCGCAAGTTGCTTCGAGTCGGCGAAATTGCAGCCATCAGACACGGTACAACGCGCCGACGAATTCGCGGTCCATGCGGAGCGAATCATTCAAGCTGCATTGAGCGCGGGACGGGCAAAAGCCCTGGAGAAGCTTGGCAATGACAGCAACTTCGCGGCGCTCCGAGATCATGCAAGCATATCGCCCTTGCTCCTGCCAAAAATGCCATAGAGCATCCCTTTTCAGCACGGCCTGGCGCGGCCCGAGCGGCCGCCGCAAGTTTTTGGTGGAACTTGGACTTGTGGCAGGTGACAATCGCGTGATTGGCTGTTGGCTCCGGTAATCCAGAAGGATCGCAGCAAAGAGATGAAAGACGTTGACGTTAATGCTAGTGAAGGGGGCCAGCCCAAGACTTCTTTGACGCTGTTGGACCAAGTTCGCAAGAGAGACAAAGATGCTTGGGACCGGTTGGTGAGCCTGTACGCGCCCTTGGTTTATCATTGGTGCAAGGTCGCTGGACTGCAGACGGCGGATGTGGAGGAAGTTTGCCAGGAGGTGTTCTTGGCCGTGGCCCGAAAAATCGTGGGATTTCATCACGACCAGCCCGGCGACAGCTTTCGCGGCTGGCTGAGGACCATCACCAAAAACAAGATCAACGACCGCAGCTTCCCTCCCGGCGGCCAGGGAACGGGGGGAAGCGCCGCCCACCAGCGCTTGCAGGAAATGCCTGCAACTGCCGCCGCCGAGGAGGTGAACCCCGATGCCCAAGCAGTGGAGAAGAACATTCTTTATCGCCGCGCGGTTGAGATGATCGAGATGAGTTTCGAGCCCAACACGCGGCGAGCGTTCTGGCTGTTGATCGCGGGACAAAAGGCAAACGATGTGGCCGCCGAGTTGCAGATGAGCGCCGGCGCGGTCTATGTGGCGAAGTCCAAGGTCCTGAAGCGACTGCGCGAGGAGTTTCACGGTCTGCTTGAATTAGGCTCCTAGCGTGCGGGTTTCAAAAAACTGCCCGAGGTTGACCCATGCCAGCAGAAAGGCTTTGCCCGGATCGCGCTGAACTGCGGGCGTTAAACCGCGGCGAGTTGGACAGTGCGGCACTTGAATCGCTCTGCGAACATCTCGCCGCCTGTGCCAGCTGCGAGGCGGTGCTGTCGGCTCTGGATGAAACCGATGACAGCATCGTCGCCAATCTGCGCATGTTTCATTCCCGCCAGCCGTGGGCCAAGCGCGAAGAATTTCAGCGCGTGGAGGCCGAAGCGCAATCGATTTTGCTCGAAAACATGAGCCCTTTCGCGTTGGCGGGATCGACCCAAAAAGATAGTCATGCAACGCCCCGCCAAGTGGTTCCCATCACGCGGCTGGGCAAATACCAATTGGGAGAGGAGATCGGCAGAGGCGGCATGGGGGTTGTGTACGCCGCCGTGCACACGCACCTGAACAGGAAGGTTGCGGTGAAGGTGATTTTGCCCGAGTGCTACGACGATCCTCAGGTGCGGGCCCGGTTTCAACGAGAGGTGGCGGCCATCGGCGAGTTGGTCCACTCTAACATCGTGTCCGCCACGGACGCCGACGAGGCAGAGGGGCGTCATTTCCTGGTCATGGAGTTTGTCGACGGCTTTGATTTGGGCAAGCTGCTGAAATTGTTTGGCACCCTCCCCCTGGCGGAGGCTTGTGAGATCATCCGCCAAGCCGCGGTGGGGTTGCAGTATCTTTATGAGCACAACCGGGTCCACCGGGATTTGAAGCCGTCCAACCTCATGCTTTCAGCCGACGGCGTGGTCAAGATTCTCGATCTGGGCCTGACGCGGCTCTTTACGGATCGACGGCAAGGCGGGGACCTGACGCGAAGCAACCTGATGATGGGGACCGCCGATTACATGGCCCCGGAGCAACGAGAAGACAGTCGTGGGGTTGACATCCGCGCTGACATTTACAGTTTGGGGTGCACACTTCACAAAATTCTGGTTGGCGATGTCCCCTTTGGGCCACCCGACCAGCAAAAGCTTGCAAGTTTGAAAAGCGGCGCCAAGGCAAAATCGTCCTCGAGCCCCACGCTTCGCCGGGCAGTGCTCGCACAATTGACCGGGCTGTTGGATCGAATGCTGGCAAAAGATCCGGCCCAGCGCTTTGCCACTCCTCAAGAGTTGGCAGACGCTTTGACGCCGCTGGCCGCGGGAAGCGATTGCCGGAAGCTGGCTGTTGTCGCCAAGCAGCGCGCGGAAGCGGGAGGCCTGGAGGCCGAACCTGCCACGCGGTCGCTGCGGGAGACGGCTGGGTATCAGAGCGCAACACCCGCCACTCGGTCTGGGCCCAAGGGCGGCGGATTTGCCAATTGGAGGCCCCGCAAGCGCTGGCCCTTCGTGGCCGCCGGCATCGTGCTGATCGCGGGAACCACCATGGCCGTCATGTTCGGCGGCGGCCAACAAGCCAAAGACGACCAGACGCCGCCAAAACAACCGGTGACGCCGCAACCCTTGATACCGGGCAAATGGCACGATGTCCTTGATCACGAACCGACCAAGCTGTTTTGGCAAGACCCGCGCCTTGATCATTCCCTTGTATACGTGAAAGATCGCCAGCAGGTGCACGTCGATGTCCCGTTTGTCAGCATGCTCGCATTCGGCAAGACCGCTGACGCGGGTTACCGCATTCAGCTGCGGATGCGGCAGACGGTGTGGACGGGGGGCGTTGGCCTGTTTTTTGGCTGTCATGAAGACGTTGTCGGCGTCAACAGGCCTTGCCTCAAATACCAGTTGTTGGAAGTCTGTCAAACCAAGGGTGGTCTCATTCTCCAGCGTTTTTGGGGAACCATCGAGGATGGCAAACAAGGGAAGCATTTGGCGGATGGGATGGCCTTCGCCAACGCCCCCCTCGACTATCCAAAGGATCGAGAGGACTGCATGCTGGAGATCGAGGTTCGCTGGCAACGGGGGTTGACCACTGTGCTTTGGGACGGCAAGCCCTTGCCATCGTTGGTTACGGAAAAGTGCAATGCCAGGTTTACCCAAAAAGATTACGTCGGTGATTTCGGTGCATACAACAGCAGAAGCGCAAGCGTGTTTTTGGATGCTCGGTTAAAGGTATTCGAGGAGAAAACCAAATGAGTGGCAATGTTGAGTTTCGTCGGCCTTATGGGGGGGAAGAAGGATACAAAGTGGATTTCAGCCATGATGACAACGGCTACATTTGCGCCCGAGTCAAGGTGACGCCCACCTACGCTATCACGCCAACAGTGGTGGCGTTGGTTTACGACGATCCCGAGGCCATACCTGAACCGGACCATCCCCCCACCAATGGGGTTGCCGGCCTGCTGGACACCAATGCAACAGAGTCTGACATATGGCTCATACCCGGCGACCAACATTTGCATGGGATACCCGGCGCCGTCGTTGACACAGACGTATTCCCGGGCAGCCCCAACTATGTGGCGGTCT
>DASRAT010000833.1:0-5078 GCA_035638015.1 Gemmataceae bacterium
GTGGCAGCGGGCACCGTGGCGGCGCTTGGGGCCACGCTCGTGAAGGCCGAAATCTCAACCACACCCGTGAACGGCATCGGCAGCGGTGGCGCGGCTGGCGCCGGTGCGTCGCTTGTTGCCGCAGGCGTTTCGGGCGCCGCTGGTTTTTCCTTGGGTGGTTTCTTCTCGCGCTCGCGCAGCGGATGCGGATGGATAACAGCGTCTTCTAGGTATTTGCCGTGTTCGTCGAGGGCCACAACCTTGCAGCCCGTGCGAAACCCGGGATCAACGGCCAGCACACGCCGGCCTTGCAACGGCGGCTGCAGCAACAGACTATGCAGGTTGCGGGCAAACACCATGACGGCGTGTGCTTCCGCTTCCTCGGTCAGCTCACGGCGGATTTCGCGCTCCAGGCTCGGCAACACTAATCGGGCCAGCGAATCCTCCAGGATCGGACGCAGAAAATCCGCGTGTGGCGTTTGATACGCCGAATCCGACGCCAAACGATCACCTGTTGCTTCGCTGCCAGGAACCGTCACCGTCATGAGGTGCTCGGACAGCGCAAAGTTGGCCGCGTTCTTGAGGAGCTCCGCATCAAAATCCAGGCAGGTCTTGAGGGCGTTTTCCTTCTCGCCGCGATTGAGCGCCAGAATCCGGTGCGGCGGAATTTGCCGCAGCGGCTCACTGAAATCGAAGTAATCCTTGTATTCCAGCCCCTTGCCCTCGGGCAGCTTGTCGCTCTTGGTCGAACAGATCTTGCCGGTTTCCCAGAGCAATGGCCGTGTGATAGCCCGCACCGCAGCAGTCTCGGCAATCATTTCTGCCAAAATGTGCTGCACGCCGGCACGCACGTCCTCGGCGGTTGGCAGTTGCTTTTCGGGGTTGACGAACGAAGTCCACGATTCGGACAGATTGGTAATGGCCGGGTCGCGCGTCCAGATCGCCAGCGCCAGCGGCTCCAGTCCCTTTTCGCGGGCCGTCGTCGCCAGGGTGCGTTTTTTCGGCTTGTAGCGCAGGTAAAGATCTTCGAGCCGTTTGCTGGTGTCGGCGGCAAGGATGGCGGCCCGCAAGTCGTCGGTCAGCTTGCCCTGGCCTTCAATGCTCTTGAGGATGGTCTGTTTGCGGTCGGCGAGTTGCCGCTGGAAAGCGACTCGCGCCTGGATTTGCCGCAAGGCCTCTTCGTTCAGGCCTCCGGTTCGCTCCTTGCGGTACCGCGTGATGAACGGTATGGTGTTGCCCTCATCGAGCAACGTCACCACATTCTCGACCTGCGTTTTGCGGATTTGCAGGTCCTGAGCGATGCGGGATAAATCCAAGGTCGTGACATCTTGCATGGTGACAGTCCACCCCGCAGGGGAATCTGGGGGAATGAAAGCATGGGCGCAAACAGCGTAGTCCAGACGGCCTACTGTAGCGCCGCGCGGGCGGGGTGTCAAGTCGGCAATTGCCTTTCCGACACGCTGCCTGCGGTTTAACAACGACACTCAAAACCCAACAACGACTTCCGCCTGATCAACGCCAGCATGTCAGCTTGGCCAGGGCGCCGAATGCGATAAAATGTGTTCAGACGCGCAAGCCCGTTGTCTTCTCGCGTTCTCTCAGGGAAGAAGTCGCTCCGTACCGACCCATTAAGGAGTCTTACCATGACGCCAGCCAACAAACCTCTGCCGCAGGGAACACCCGTTCAGCCGAATTTGTCGAGTTTGCTGGCCCGTTATCTCCAACGGCAAGCGGAAGCCCACACCAACGGCGTGGCAGCCGCCGACCCCAGCGAGGTTGTGCCTTACGAGGTCGGACCCGTGCAGCCAATCGACGCCAAGCCGGCCTGGGACGCCGCCATGGCCGTGACGAAATTCTATGGTTCCGTGGACGCACGGACCATGCAGGCCCCCCCGCAATGGCCACATTTGGTAACAGCTCACGAACCGGAGACCGCGCTGCCGTTTTGCGTCGGCAACTTTCCGCAACTGGTGCGCAACTTCCAGGCGCTGATGCAGACCAAGAACATTGCCGATTTGCGGCCAAGTGCAGGCCGGCCGGTGCATGCCCCCGCGATGACCGAGTGGGCCAACCAGCCGGTTGGTTTCCCGCGCTTGCTGGTGAATCTCGGCACAGCGCGGTTGGCCAAGCAGTTCGACGTGGCCGACGCCCTGGTGCAAGCCAACGATGCCACCGTGCCGTCCGAATGGCAAGCCGCCTGGGCCAACGAAAAAGCGGCGCTGGCCTGGCAACGCGGCAACTTTGAGGAAGCGCGAGCCCAGTGGCAGAAGCTGCCGGCGAGCGTGCCGGTGCTGTTCAATCGCGGCATGGCGGCCCTGTTCTGCGGCCACGCCGCCGAGGCCCGCACGGCGTTGACCGAAGCGGTGAATCAACTTCCCGAGACGAGCGCGTGGTATCATCTTGGGCGGTTGTATTTGACGATGGTGGCGGGGGATAAGTGATAAGTGAAAGTAGATAAAAGAATCCATAAGGGAGGCGGCAGCTTACTGCATGTAACTGTTCGCATCCCTTTTTTGCTTTTCTTCATTGCAAGCTCCGTGGGGCGAAGGGTTGTGGTTGTATCCACTTTCACGTTACCACGCCTCACGGCTTGCATGGATTCTTTCGGCGGCAATCAAACGGCATTCGACTGAGTTTCTTCACCCTTCGGAGTTTTGCCATGAATCGCTGGCCTATCCTGCTCGTTTCCTTTTTCGCTATCATCCTGGCCGGTTCTGTTGTCGTTCGCGGACAGCCCGCCCAAGTAGAGCCTGACACCGGCAAGGCACGCCGCACGATTACTGCCGTCGGCTCGGCGACTGTAAGAGGCAAACCTGATTCCGCCCGTGTGTATCTCGGTGTTGTAACCACTGGCAAGACGGTCGCCGACGCACGCGAACAGAATGTCCGCGCCGTCGCCAAGGTAAAAGAAGCCATATTGGCGTTGAAGCTGGCTGACCTCAAAACCAGGACTACAGATTCGCGCGTCTCGATCATCTATGCGCAGAATGATCGGTCCCAGGTGGTGGGTTATGAGGTGTGGGAATCCTTCTCGGTACTCGTGAAGCAGCTCGACCACGAGAAACTCGGCGAGGCTGGCGGACGCATCCTGGAAGCTGGGCTTCAGAATGGTGCAAATAGGGGAGGTGAAATCGAATTCTTCATGGCCAACGACGAAGAATTGAGGCGTCAGGCGATGGAAAAGGCTGTCGAAGCTGCACTCGCGAACGCCCGAGCGTACGCCACCGGGGCGAAAGTAAAAATAGTCGAAGTGCTCGAAATTGACGGTGAGTATGCGCCCCAACAATTCATCTTCGGACAAGGAGGAGGGTTAGCAGGTGGAGGCGCGACGTCTTCGATTGTTGCCGGCGACTGGAATGTCTTTCGCCAAGTCCGTGTGGTCTGTCGTTATTGATGGTGGGGCAGGGGCAGTTTTGGCCGTGGGTCTTGATGAGGTAGGGCATTACATCAAAGATAAAAGCCAGGAAGAACTGTTATCGTTTGCGTGTAGGGTGGCATGGCACAAGACCTGGAGCAGTGATGCCCGCATTCAGTTTTCCTATCAAATGGCGAACGCTTTATGCAGGCGCCGATCGGTAAGCCACATAGTGGCCGGCAAAGTAATAGTGAAGCGTCCAATGGTCCAAGGTGTCCTTGGCATACGTATCGTCGAAAATTTCCGGCGCGAACTTCTTGCGCTCTTTTTCAACCATTTCCACCAAATGCTCCGGCAGTGCAATCACACCACGAGGCAACTCGGCGTCAGTGTAATTTCCAGGCCTGCGCGTATAGTTGCCATCAAATGTCATTCGCATAGTCGCCACTCCTTCCTCTCCTGAAGTCTAACATGTGACGCCGGGCGGCAACAAGTGGGGCGCGGCGCTGACTCAAGCATCCATGTCATAAGCAACCTTCAGCCACTTCTTCACATCCGCGTCGATTTCCTCCAGCGAACTAATCGGAATCCGCCGCGTGATGCGGTCCTTCTTGGCAAAGCCACCGGTGTCGATGAGGCGAGCCGGTGTCTTGATGTCCTTGAGCGAAAGGCCAAGGTCAATGCGAGTCCGCGTCGTCGGTTTGATTTGGGCGAAGACGTGATTGCGATAAAGCGGCACAATAGTTTTGCACGGGCAAGCTTTCACATCGCTGGCAATCGCCAGGCCAACATGCAAAAGCTCATCGTAAATCGGCCGCAGCGCTTCCTTGGGCCCGGCGTACATCTCATCCACATATTGCGGAGCTTCGCGCAAATAGCTTGCGGGATCTTCGTCGGCCAGGCCCATTTTGTTTTTGCCGAGGGCGCGTTCGGCCAACCACCAGGCGGTGTTGGTGCCCATCTGGTATTGTTCCTTGAGCCATTGCCCACATGCTTTCTCGTCGTCGGGGCCTTCCTTTTTGATGTGCTTGATCCATTCCTCCAGCGTCCGGCCCGATTTTTCCTTGAGTGAGGCAATCCAGTCCTGCACCATTTTCACGCCGGGGTGGACACTGTACAGCGATTTGGTTGGTTTCTTGGCCATGTTGACCTCAAGGGGCTTTACAACTGCAATTCAGGCAAGGTCTCCTGCTGGGGTTGCTTGGCCAACTCCTGGCTCAACGCGGTCGCTAGCGCCATATAGGCCTTGGCGACTGGTGAATCGGGGACTTTGTGAACGATCGGATCGCCGGCGTCGCCGCAAGCGGCCACACGCGGGTCGATGGGGATTTCACCCAGGAAAGGGACTTGCATTTCGGCGGCCAATTTCTTGCCGCCGCCCTGGCCGAACAGGGCATAGCGCTTGCCGTCATCGCCAATGAAGTAACTCATGTTTTCGACAATGCCGAGCAACGGCACGCGGACCTGGCGAAACATTTCCATGCCACGGCGAGCCACAGTCAGGCTCACGTCCTGCGGGGTCACCACCGTCAACGCACCGGCAAGCGGCGCGGTCTGCGACAACGATAGCTGGGCATCCCCGGTGCCGGGCGGCAAATCGACGAGCAAGTAATCCAGCTCGCCCCAGTGAACTTGCGTGAGAAAAGCGGTCAGGTATTTGTGAATCATGGGGCCACGCAAAACAGCGGCCTGGCCCGGCGCAAGGACGAAACCCATCGACATGAGCTTGAGGCCGTAGCGTTCG
>DASRAT010000834.1:0-4029 GCA_035638015.1 Gemmataceae bacterium
AGGCGGGCGATTTGATCAAGAAGATGATCCCTATGAAGCGGCTGGGGCAGCCGGACGACATTGCCAAGGCGGTGGTGTTTTTGGCAAGTCCGGACTCAGCTTACTTGACGGGACAGGTGATCACGGTCGATGGCGGCCTCAGTTTGGGGGCCTCCGCGGTCTAAAACCGCTTGCAACGTGGTTTGAATTGCTAAGCCGCAAGCGGCCAGAGCTATCGGTAACGGGGAATTTGTTCGTCACCATGCTTTCCAGTTGAGGAGGTCCGATCCATGCCGAACCAGGCTGAAATCTACGACAAAGTGTCCGCGACGCTCATCGAAGCGTTGAACGTCGATGAAGACGAAATCAAGCCGACCGCCACTTTGCAAGGCGACCTGGGAGCCGAGTCGATCGACTTCCTGGACATCGTCTTCCGGCTCGAGCGGGAGTTCGGCATCAAGATTCCGCGCGGTGAGTTGTTCCCCGAATCGATCTTCTCGGGCGACCCCGAATTCGTCCAAGACGGCAAAGTCACTGACAAGGGCCTCAGCGAGTTGCGCGCTCGCATGCCTTTTGCAGACATCGCCAAGTTCGAAAAAAACCCGGAACTGACGGCCATCAGCGACCTGTTCACGGTCGAGATGATTACCCGTTACATTCAGGGCAAATTGAGCGCAAACTAAATCTATGTCCGGTGTCCGGTGTTCTGTGTCCGATGTCCAATCCGGACGCTGGACGCCGGACGCCGGACACCGGACATTTTTTATGCGTTGGCTTTGGATCGACCGTTTCCTTGAGTTTCAGCACGCCAAATCGGCTCGGGCCATCAAGAACCTGAGCTTGGCGGAAGACCATTTCGCCGACCATTTTCCCGGCTACCCAGTGATGCCGGCGCCGCTCATGCTCGAAGGCCTGGCCCAGACAGGCGGCATCCTGGTTGGCGAAGCCAATGACTTTCGCGAAAAGGTGATCCTGGCCAAGATTCCCCGCGCGACCTTCTTCCGCGAAGCCCTGGCGGGGCACCAGTTGATTTACGACGTGGAGTTGTTGCACCTGCGCCCGGAAGGGGCCTCGGTGCAAGGACGCATCACCGCTCGCATTCCCGGTCAAGCCGACCCTGTACCCATTGGTGAAGCCGAGATCTTTTTCGCCCACCTCGACCAGTCGCGGTCGAAGGCGATATTTGGCGACAGGAATTTTGTCTTCACGGGCGAAATGCGGCACATGCTGGATCGGATGCTGCCGCCCAAGCAATAGCCGGTTGCGGATTCGCAATTGTGATACTGTCTGTGGGGCATCAGCAAAAGCAATGAGCCAACATCCAATAAGCAAAACCTGCCCCAAGTGCGGCGGAACGGCGTACAAAAAGGTCGCACCAAATGCTGGCATTGCTTATGCGATGGATCGATTGTGCAAAGACTGCGGTACACGATATACTCCGCCAACTCCCGCTTGGGCAGGCCTGGCGTTTATGATCCTTGGTGTGCTATTGGCGGTGATCAGTTTGGTTTATTACGCTACAATTGGCTCCGATCCTATATGGCGTGGGAATAAAGGCATTAGGGAAGTTATTTTATTACTTTTGCTTTTTAGTTTGGCTTCCATCGCGTTTGGCATCAAGACAATGATTTGGCCATCAAACAAGGACAAAATGGTGTGACAGCGCCGTTTTGTCACGCAACCAGGGTCTGCCAATTCGCGCTTTGCAACGGTCGTGTCTTCCGGAGAACCCCTGATGGTGTCCCCCCGTCGCACCGTCCTGACCGGCATCGGCCTCATCACGCCGCTCGGCCTCAACACCGCCGCGACGTGGGAGGCGGTCCGCGCCGGCAAAAGCGGTGTGCGACCCTTGCAGTCGTTCGACACTCAACACCTGCCCGTTCGCTTCGGCGCGGAAGTCCTCGATTTCGATGCCAAGGCCTTCATCGACAAGAAAGACCGCAAGCAGATCAAGGTCATGGCCCGCGGCATTCAGTTCGCCGTGGCCGCAGCCCAGGTGGCCATGGACGACGCCAAGGTGGACAAGACCGCGCTTGATCCGACGCGATTTGGCATCGAGTTCGGCTCCGGCTTGCTCGCCACGGAGCTAAAGGACTTGGGCGAAGCCGCCCTCACCGGCTGTCCGCCGCCGGCCTGGAAGGTCGATCTCGACAAATGGGGATCGGAAGGCCGCACCAAAATCGAGCCGCTGTGGATGCTGAAATACCTGCCCAATTTCCTGGCCAGCCATATTTCGATCCTGCACAACGCCCAGGGGCCCAACAATAGCATTACTGAGAGCGAAGTGAGCAGTCTGCTGGCCCTCGGCGAGGCCCATCGCATCCTTCGCCGAGGGCAGGCCGATTTCATGCTCGTGGGCGGCGCCGAGAGCAAGATCAACCCGCTCACCTTCACGCGCAATTGTTTGTTCGCGCCGTTATCCAAACGCAATGACGCGCCCGAAAAAGCGTCGCGACCATTTGACAAGGACCGCGATGGCTTCGTGCTCGGCGAGGGGGCCGGCATTGTCATTGCCGAGGATTTGCAACACGCCAAAAATCGCGGCGCTCACATTTACGGTGAAGTCGCCGGTTTCGGCGCCGCCTTTGACCGCCGCCGCGACGGCCGTGGCATCGCCCGTGCCATTCGCGCCGCTCTCGATCAGGCCGGCATTGCGACCGAGGCCATTGACCATGTGAATGCCAACGGTCTATCGACGCCCAATGGCGACCGGGCCGAGGCCCAAGGCATCCGCGAGGTTTTCGGTTCGCAACCTGTGCCGGTGTTCGCGGCCAAGAGTTATTTTGGCAACATAGGCGCCGGCTGCGGCGTCGCTGAGCTGGGCCTCAGCCTGCTCGCGCTGCAAGCCGGCACACTGCCGCCGACGCTGAATTACGAGCACCCGGACCCCGCCTGTCCCGTCGCCGTCCAAAGGACTCCGCAAGCCATCGCCAGGCCTTGCTTCGTCAAGGTTGGCTTCAACGAAATGGGCCAATGCGCCGCCGTCGTCGTCCGGCGTTGGGAGGGCCAATAAATGAGGAGACGCGTCGTCGTCACTGGCATGGGCGTTATTACGCCGTTGGGCCACAGCGTAGATGAACTTTTCCAGGCCAACATCGCTGGCAAAAGCGGAGTCGCGCCGATCAAGGGCTTCAACGCCCGCAGTTTCCCGACCACATTCGCGGCGGAGGTCAAGGATTTTGATCTCGAGAAATTCGTGCCCGACTGTGGCCGCTGGAAATACAGTGGCGTCAATAGCCGCTTTTCCGCGGCAGCTTCACAACAAGCGCTGGCTGACGCCGGCATCCTCGGCATGAACAATGTGGACCCTACGCGTTGTGGCGTTTACCTCGGCTGCGGCGAAGGCATTCAGGACTTTGAAGGCCTTGTCGCCCTCATCGCTCGGGCTTACCAACCTCAACAACGAGGGGTCGATGACGCCGCCTTCACAGCCGCCGCCGTACACGTATTGAGCGGCGAACGCGAATCCGAGCAAGAAATGCACACCACAGCCGGGCATCTGGCAGCTCACTTTGGCCTGGAAGGGCCAAACTACAGTTGCCTCACCGCCTGCGCCGCCGGCAGCCAGGCCATTGGCGAGGCTGTCGAGATGATTCGTCAGGGCGAGGCAGATCTGGTTCTTTCCGGCGGCGCCCACAGCATGATCCATCCGATTGGCGTCACCGGCTTCAACCTCCTCACCGCGCTGTCGACCAATGGCGCCGATCCGACCAAGGCCTCTCGTCCCTTCGACGCCAAGCGTGACGGTTTCGTGCTGGGTGAGGGATCAGGCATACTAATTCTGGAAGGCTTGGATCATGCCAGGAAACGCGGCGCCAAGATCTACGCCGAATTGACCGGTTACGGTTCGACCTGCGACGCCTTCCGGGCCACGGACAGCCACCCCGAAGGCCGGGGCGCTGTCGCCTGCATCAGTGCCGCCTTGGCCGACGCCCATTTGAATCCGGCCGATATTGGCTACATCAATGCCCACGGCACCAGCACGCAAGTCAATGACCACGTGGAATCGTTGGCCGTCAAGAAGGTCTTCGGCGCCGACGCTTACAAGGT
>DASRAT010000835.1:0-8505 GCA_035638015.1 Gemmataceae bacterium
ATCATATTTTTCCAAGACTTTGGCAAGCTCGACAAGTTCATTCAGGTTGAGCGAGCCTGTTTTTGTCGACGGCTCAATATGTTGATCACTGTGAGATAGGGTCGAGGTCCAATTGCCGTTGGCTTCGATAGCGACACACGATGAGCTTCCCATTCTATGGCCCCACTGGTTCTTACGAATTATCAATGGCTGCGCGAGAGATCCGTCCTTTGCCAAATATGGGCTGGCGGAGCCGCTCTGAGCGAAGGCGAAACTACTCACCACCGCTACTCCCAAGCAGCAAACCACAGCGATTCGCAAAGAAGTCATGGCAATTTCCTGTGTTTTGGAGCAGACCAAGTCCCGTCACCACGCGGTGGATACGATGCGATTACAAAAATTGCAATGCCAAAACGGCCATCGGCTGCACCGCCTCATTCTTGGTGAGCGTTCCGCCTCGCATTGTCAGACTGGCATTCGCGTGGATCGGGCGGTATTATTTTCAATGCGGACTCAAACGAGAGATTCTGCCTTTGCCGTTGTGGTGGGTTAGCGTCATGAAATCCCAGTTAATGGCGCAAAGCCCGCTGTTCAATTGGCAGACCTTGCGAGAGTTGACACCATGGACGCTCCTTTACGAGCAACCGATTCACGGCAAAATCTTGGAGGTTGAGTTAATCGGCGGCCCCAAGATTGAGGTTTTCCGCGCCGAGGACGGCGTGTTCTACTTCTGTCACGGTCTGACTTTCGGCGGTAAAGCGGCGCCGGGAGGCGCCGTATCGCCGTTTTCTGGCAACGATGTTCGAACCATCCTCCGATGCAGCTACGCCGCTGTGGTTCCGGACGCTGCGGCAAGGGAGGGGGACATCCTGGTTTGGAGCGGTTTAGACAATGACGCGCCGCATTCCGCGATCCTAACTGGACCAACCGTTGAGCAAGGCAAAAGCTACTTGAGTTATTCATCCAAAATCCTGACCAAAAACGGACGACTTCCAGAAGAAGAGATGACCCTTGAACGACTGATTGGTGACGAGTTTTCGTACGGTGATTCATTTCGATTGTTCCGCAAGAATTGAAAACGGAGGACCGTAATCATGAACGAAGCACTCACGGCAACGAGCATTAAATCTCGGAGTCAACAGAAACTAACATGTCGTCTGCGGGCCATTCAGGCAACGTCCCGCTACGGTCCGTTACCCAACATGGGTGAAATCGAGTTGGAAAACTGCTCTACCTCAGTAATCGAAATCGAGTACACCATGACACCTTTGCAATTTCTAGACTTGGCCGTAGTTGGACCTCATGGTGGCTTGGTGTCAGAAGGACATTTCAGCGACCGGTTTTCGCCTACCAGAGACCCAGCCATTTTGCGGTTGCTGCCCGGTGAGAAATTCACGGCTACCGTGTCCTTACTGGCGACGGTCCCACGCAAAAATCGTGTTCCGGGTACTCATACGATTCAAGCCACTTATCGCTTCCAAAACACGCGCGTCGTCGCCGAACCGCTGACGGTGGAGTTTACTAGCGAAAGCTGATTTTGAGTTTTTGCAGGATTGCCTATGCCCCTCTACCCCAACAAAGTCGCCCTCGTCACCGGCGCCACCCAAGGCATCGGCCGCACCACTGCCGTCGCTTTTGCCAGAGAAGGCGCCAAGGTCGTAGTCGCCGGCCGCGGCACTGACGCCGGCCAGGAAACCGTCCGCCTCGCCAAAGCAGCCGGCGGCGAAGCCATCTTCGTCCGCACCGACATCACCAAGGAAACCGATGTCAAAAACCTGATCGACACCACGCTCAATACTTACGGCCGTCTCGACGTCGCCTGCAACAACGCCGGCCTGGAGCAAGAATTCCAGCCGCTGCCGTCACAAACCGAGGAGTTCTTCGACCGCCTGATCGCCACCAACATCAAGGGCGTCTGGTTATCGATGAAGCACGAAATCCCCGCGATGCTCAAAACCGGCGGCGGGGCCATCGTCAACATGACCTCTATTTTCGGCAATGTTGCTATGGGCCAAATACAAATCTACGTCGCCTCCAAGCACGCCGTTATCGGCATGACCAAATCGACGGCGGTGGAGTTCGCCAAGTCCAACATTCGCGTCAACGCCGTCGCCCCCGGCGCCGTGCAGACCGAGATGATCGACCGCCTCGCCGGCGGCAACTCTGACGTGCTGACCCATTTCGCCAATCTTCACCCTTTGGGCCGCATCGCCCAACCCCACGAAATCGCCGAGGCTGTCCTGTGGCTCTGTTCGGACAAAGCATCTTTCGTCACCGGCCACACCCTGATGGTCGATGGCGGCTACACCGCTCAATAATTTGGAGTGCGGCGACTCGTCGCCGCACTCCAAAGCTCAATTGCACTTGACCCGTCTGGCGTCCCATCGTATACCCACCGCCCCATGAAACCATCGGTCTACTTATTAACATGGGCCGTTGCGCTTGTCGCCGCCGCCCATTTGACAGTTGCGGCCCAAACGCCGCAAGCCGGCGGCCGCGTTTTGGTCCTCGACAACGGCAACGTCCTCGAAGGCGAAGTCGAGCGCCAGGGCGACATGTATGTCATCCGCCGCCCGCTCGGCGAACTGAAAGTGCCGCTCGGCAACGCGGCCAAAGTCTGCGCCAGCCTGGAGGACGCCTACAAATTCCTGTGCAGCCGGACCAACCTCCGCGACCCCGACGAACACCTGCGGCTCGCCCGTTGGTGCCAATCCCATGGCCTGTACGAGCAAGCCATCGCCGAGGCCCGCACCGCAGCGCAAATGCGCCCCGAGCATGCCGAGTCGAAACAATACCTGGCCATGCTGGAACACACCGGCCCTCCGGCCCCTGCGCCGCCGACGCCGCCCACCGAAACGGTCCAGGCGCCTATCGACACGGCGCCCGTCGAAGTGACCAGCGATTGCCTGGCAGTGTTTGCCAACAAAATTCAGCCAATCTTGATGAATACCTGCGCCAACTGTCACGCCACCGGCAAGGGCGGCGCGTTTGTGCTCAGCCGCGCCGGCGATATTGGCGTCAACCGAACCACGCAAAACAACCTTGCCGCCACGATCAAGCAGATCAGCTTCGAGCAACCCGGCGCCAGCCCTCTGCTGAGCAAAGCGTCCACGGCCCACGGCGGGTCCGCAATTGCGGCAATCACCAATCGCCAGGCCGTGCCGTTTGCGACGCTACAAAGCTGGATCGAAATGGTGGTGACCCGCAATGCGCACCTGAAACCACAAGGCAATGTGACTGCCAAAGCCACTGCAACGCTGCCTGCGCCTGCCGCCATTGAGAAAACTCCAGCGCCATCGCCATTCGTCCTCACCAATCAACCACCTCATCCGCCGGCGGAAACGCCCATCGCCCGCGAAGTGCCCGCGGAACTTGCTCCGCTGCCAGGCGCCGGCGCCACTCCGGCCCCTAGACAAGTAGCAACCGCACCCTCGCCCGTGAGCCCGGCCGGTCCGGCGCGTGTGCTTGCGCCGGACCCTGCTACTGCAGAACCCGCCAGTCCCTATGACGCCAATGAGTTCAATCAAATGTGGCATTCGCAAAAGCAAGGCGGACAGTAGCGCGGTTCACGCGGCAACACAATCTAGCCGCCGTGCGCGCTGGGGCCTAAAGCAGGAGAAGGCCCACAAAACTGCACATTGAGAGCCGCCATGCGAACCCCAACTACAGAAAACCTCAACGCCTGGCGTGCAAACTCCATCGACAAGCCAGCCGCCTGGCATCATCCATTATCCGCGCGCGCCTTGACCGCCCTCGATTCTCTGGTGCGCACCGCGCATGCCGACCAAACTGTAACCGCAATGCAAATCAACAAGGATGTGGCCGCCGCCTGCGCCGACGATGTCGCCCCCATCCTCGCTGCCCTGGAAACTGGCCGTGGCTTCATCATCCTCACCGCCGGCCAGGCCGACCGCTATTCCACACGCCAGTGGCAAATCGCCTACTGGCTCATCGGCCAACTCCTGGGTCAGCCGATCGAACAAAACACGCAAAGCACCCTGCTCTACGACGTCCGCGACACCGGCCAGGACGTGCGTTACGGCGCCCGTTTTTCCCTGACCAACAGCGAAAGCAGCTTCCACACCGACAACTCCTTCGGCTCAGAAGTCTGCGACTACGTAGGCCTGCTCTGCCTGCACGGCGCCAAATCCGGCGGCCACAGCCAACTCGTCAGCGGCCAAACCGTCCAACAAGAACTGCAAACCCACCACCGCTCCGCCTGGGAATTATTGCGGCAACCTTTCCACATCGACCGCCGCGGCGGCATCCGCCCCGGCGAAGGCCCCACCGCCCACGTCCCCATCCTGGAAGGCGACGGCCCGGCGTTGGTGATCCGCTATCTGCGTTACTGGATCGAAGTCGGCCAAGAAAAAGTCGGCCAGCCGCTGACCGCCGCTCAGATCGACGCACTCAACACCCTCGACCGCGTGGCCAGCGAACCAGCCTTGCGCGTGGAGTTCACGCTCAATCCGGGAGAAATGCTGTTTATCAATAACCGTTGGATTCTGCACAACCGCACGGGATTTGAGGATTTCGCGGAGGCGGAACGGAAACGGCATTTGAGCCGGCTGTGGGTGCGCCGGCTGGCGTAACAATATGATTATGTATTCGCTTCATTTCACACCCCCCCACCCATGCCTGTGAAACGAATCCTGGCTTTGCATTTTATTTCGCCTTCTTTGAGGCCGCTTCTCATCACCGCTTCACATTCGCCAACCCCTCCAGCGCCATCATTAGCGCATGCGCCCCCTTCCGCCTAACGCCATCCGCTTGCTACAATACCATCTCAGTCGTTTAGGAGGTTTCGCCATGCCACAAACCGTTGACGTCTCGGGGTTGCCTGGGCCTGTCATTGATGATATTCAGCGTTTGATTCTCACGCTGCGGTGCAATTTGCCGGCGTCCTCTGCGGCCATGAATCCGTCGGCCCTGGCGATTCTCGAGGAAGTCGAGCGCGATCTTGATGCGCTTGCCGAAGCGAGCCCGCCTTCACCGGTGCTCCCCGTCAACTTTTCGCGCGACGACATTTACAGCGATCACGACTAATGGTTGTTCTCGTCGATACCGGCATCCTGTTGCGGTTTGTCAACCGCGCTGAACCCGAACACGTGATAATTCGACGTGCGGTTCGCGCGTTGACGGCTCGCGGTGATGCTTTGGTGACCTCTCCGCAAAACGTCGCCGAATTCTGGAATGTTTGCACCAGACCTGCCAGCGCTCGTGGCGGTTACGGCCTGTCCATTGAACCAACCTACCAACGCCTGCGGTTGCTGGAGCGTGCGTTTCCGGTGCTGTCCGAGACGGCTGCAAGCTACGCAGTATGGAAAAATCTCGTCCTTGCAAATGGTGTCAAAGGGACCAAAGCCCACGACGCACGGTTGGTTGCCTTGATGAAAACTCACGGGATAACTGAAGTTTTGACCCTCAACGAAAGTGACTTTCTGCGCTTTGCAGGAATCAACGTCTTGACGCCGTCAAGTATCATTTCCACTCCACCAGATGCCGCTCCTGCTTGATACTGACGCTGAATCATACGCCTCACCGCTTCACATTCGCCAACCCCTCCAGCGCCATCATCAACGCATGCGTCCCCTTCCGCCCATACCCCTGCGCCTGCACCGCCAAAAACAACTGATTCGCCAGCGCCAGCCCCGGCACCACGATCCCCATCTTCTTCGCCTCATCGAGCGCAATCCCCAGATCCTTGATGAAATGCTCGACAAAAAACCCCGGCTCAAAGTTGCGGTCGATGATCCGCGGCCCCAGCGTGTTGAGCTGCCAGCTTCCCGCGGCCCCAACGCCCACCGATTGCAACACCGTCTTGGCGTCCAGCCCCGACTTGTGAGCGTAGAGCAACGCCTCGCAAACGCCGACCAGGCACGTCGAAATCAAAATCTGATTGACCATCTTGGTATGCTGTCCCGCCCCCGGCCCGCCCTGATGAATGATCGTTTTGCCCATGCACTCAAAGCACGGCTTCACCGCCTCGATCACCTCCGCATCACCGCCAACCATGACCGACAGCGCCGCATTCTTGGCCCCGACATCGCCGCCGGAGACCGGCGCGTCAACGCTGTAAACCCCCTTGGCCTTGGCCGCCGCGTGAATCTCGCGGGCCAGCGACGGCTCACTGGTCGTCATGTCCACAAAGATCGTGCCCGCTTTGGCCCCGGCCAAGGCTCCGTCCGCCCCCAAGAAAACCTCACGCACATCCTTGGGAAAACCCACGATAGCGAAGACAATATCCGACTTTTCCGCAAGCTGTTTCGGCGTGTCCGCCCAGGCAGCGCCGGCCTCGATCAACGGCTGCGCTTTCGCCTTGGTGCGATTGTAAACCGTGGCCTTGTAGCCCTTGGTCATGAGATGCTGGCACATCCAGCGTCCCATGACGCCGGTGCCTATCCAGCCAATGCGTGTTTTAGTGGGGTCTGCGGTCGAAATGGCCATGTTGAAATCTCAAGAAGAAAGTTGAAGTAGGGTGGGTGGAGTCTTCGGAACCCACCAAGTCGCTTGGTGGGTTCCGAAGCCTCCACCCACCCTACAATCCTACAATCCGGCTCCGAACGTTTTATGATTGTTTGGCGAGACGCTTGCGAATCCAATCTCTGAAATCACGCGTGACCAGATTCTGATCATCGGCATTGCGGGCAAAACGCACAAAACGCATGATGTCCGCCGGCTTGACCAAAGGAAAGGAAAGACTGGTTTCCGCCGCAGCGTATTTGCCGCGACTGCCCAAAACGTGAAAGGTCAGCAAGTTGCCCTCAAGTTGCCACACCTCGGGAACACGCAATGCAGCATAAATTCCCATGCGATCCATGGAGCTATGTGTTACGTCCACTTCTATCGCCAGGTCCGGCGGCGGATCGCGGCGAAAATCGAGATCGCGGCGTCCCTTCATCCGCTTGGCATTGGCGATCCAGAAACACTCGTCGGCTTCGATCCCTTTGAGCTTGAGCCGGCGCTTCATCGTGACCGACCCGCCGCCCTTGATGGGCATCTCCAATTCTTCGGTTAGCACATGGACCAACCGACCCATAAAACGCGAGTCATCGTCATGCTTCAGCGTTGGCGACCTGATTTCCAACTCCCCGTCGTCATAAGTTAGCCGGAATGTTGGCCGTTCCTCGAACATACGCAAGAACCGGACATACGATTTCCAATCGACGCATGATAGGCGCAGCACTCCGTCCACCGGCACGTTTTCGGCCAGCACGGAGGAACGCCTTCTGACAGTTGTGGTGCTCATCGATAAGCGACCTCATGGTTTCAAAACGGCCAAGTCGCCATGCTCCGCTTTATTTTTAACAAGCATCGCCAACAACGCCAATGCCTGTAAAAACATGAAAACCACGGATCACACGAATAACACGGGTCAAAGGCAATTGGCTGCTTTTATCCGTGTCATCAGTGTGATCCGTGGTTCAATTCCTCACCCCGCCTGCCGCGCCGGATTCAAGACCTTCGTCGCCTCCACAATCGCCACCGGCTCCGCATCCCCGATGCACAAACAATGATAATACGGCCCGCCCCGCCCCACGCGCGCCACTAGCGGCCCTCGGCACTTCGGACAGCGCACAATGTCCAGCATCGCCGACGGCAGCCCACACCCGCTCCCCAATCGCACCGACCCTTCTTCGTTGTCATTCATGGTTGTCCCCTCCCGTTGTCAACACCTCGTTGTAAATTTGATTCGCTCCGTTTTGCCAACGCTTCTGCCGCCGCCATTCGCGCCTCAGGAAACGGCGCCAGCGCCTCAACAAGTAACGCACAAACTTCCATCCAGTCATCGCTCTCCGTTTCCGCGCCTGCTGTTTTGCCGCCACGCCCCCAACCCTCGCGCACCGCCGTTTCCTTGCCGGGCCCGTAAAGCAGCCACGTCTTGGCGTCGTTCTCGTGCAATTCCATCTCTGCCTTGAGGCGAGCCCAGCCAATCGCCTGACGCACCTCCGTGGCCAGCATGCGGTACAACTACGGGCTGTCCGGATTCTCGGCCGCTTGCAGCCATTTCTGGTAAATGGCAAACGGCACTCCCATCGTTTCCACCGCGATCTGCTCAAACGCCCCACCGCGAATGCGATGGCCGACTTCTTCGATCAATTTCAATGTCAAGGCAGGTTCCGTTGCGGCCATGTATTTGCCTCGTGTTTCGTAGGACAGGATGCCGATCCTGTCCCGTAATTGGACAGGATCGGAATCCGGTCCTACAACAGAGCTCTCGCCAGCAGTGGCGCTAACGCCGGCCCGACATATTCAAAACCCGCCGTCAATCTCGTCGTGGCATGCCCAATGCTGTCGCCCGGTTGAGCGAACGAAGGCTTGCGCGTCATGCGCCACAGTGGATTGCGACACCGCGCCGCGATCATCGCCGGGTGTGTCGTCGTGGACAGCGCCCGCCAGCCCAGACCCTTCCACAGCAACGCCACAAAAGCCGATAGCGCATTGCCAATGCCGACGCCTTGATAATCAGGCAGTGTCACCGTGCGATGCTCGCGCCGCGCCCGCGGCCCCGAACCGAAAAACGGC
>DASRAT010000836.1:0-2738 GCA_035638015.1 Gemmataceae bacterium
CGCCATCCAAGTTCCTGCGGTTGACTGGCAATGACCATGTCGTAAAATGCAAGGACGCTTGAGGGGGCCGTAGCTCAACTGGGAGAGCGCAGCGTTCGCAATGCTGAGGTTACGAGTTCGATCCTCGTCGGCTCCACTGGACATAAACTGTTTGTCGAAAGCAAGTTACGCTTACCTTCCGACGTTCGGAAGTGCGACCGGAAACGGCGGACAAAACGAGCGCGTTGACTCGCGAGAGTAAGAAACCATCTTCACGTCCCGAACCCATCTCTTCTTTCGGGTCATTCTCGCCTGCCCACCTCACAGCCAATCCCTTCGGCAGCTCGAAAGCCCGACAGGGCTACTGCCCTAACACCGGACATTTCTATTGCAAGATGGTGCTGGGACTGCAAATGGATGTGACCCGCATTTGCACTTTTGCCATGGGCATCGAGCAAAACCGGCACACCTACCGCGAAATCGGCATGACCGAAGAGCATCACCACCTGACGCATCACATGGGCAACACGGCCAAGATCCAGAAAGTCGGCCAGATCGACCGCTACATGGTTGAGCAATTCGCGTATCTGCTCAAGCGTATGAAATCGGTCCGGTAAGGCGATCGCACCCTGCTCGACAACTCGATGGTGATGCTCGGCAACGGCAACGGCGACGCCAGCCGCCACAATCACGACGACCTTGCGGTGCTGCTGGCCGGCAAAGGCGGCGGCACACTGTCGCCGGGCCGTCACGTCCGCTATGGCCGCAATACGCCGTTTATGAATCTCATCTTGTGCATGATGGACCGCATGGGGGTGCAAACACCCCGCTTTGGCGACAGCACTGGGCGGCTGATGGGCTTGACGGTGTGGCAACGCAAGACATTTATGCAGTCCATGAATATCCTGGGTTAGCGCACGTCCGGCACTGCCAGGGGCTTGCCAAGCACCGCACGGCTTGTCGGCACTGGGAAATTGGTCTGTATGATGGTGGGAAGATTGGCCGGCGGCGGCGCTTGTGCAGGTCCCACCGCTAACGCCGGCTCGGCCACGGCCAGGGCCAGGTCCGCTTCCGCTTGACTGATCTCAAAGGTGGCGTCCACGAGGGTTTCGGTCGCCTTGAGATAGGTTCGTTGCACCGCGAGCACGCGCGACACATCCGCGCCGGGGTCATTGTTGGCAAATAGCTTTTCCATCTCCTGCTTGGCTTTCTGCAAACTCGGAACCACTTCCTTTTCATAAGTCGCGGCCCATTTCCGGGCGTCGCCTAACCGATTCAGTGCCGCCTGCACATCCTCGGCCGCACGCATCTCCAGTTCCTTGACTTCGCTGTGAACCTTGACCAACTCGGCCTCGGCCTTCATGATTTCGCCACGACGGGTGTTAAGGCATGGCAGCGGCATGGCCAGCTTGGCGCCAAGAATAACCACGCGTGTGTTGTCGTATTCAAAAAAGGGTCCGATTGACGGGTTGCCGAAGCGGTTGGCCTGGACCAGTTTCAAATTGGCCTCGGCCTCGTGGATGGCAATTTGGCGCGCTTGCAAATCGGCTCGTTTGGTCAGGGCCAGCTGGGTCAGCGATGCTTGATCGGTGTTGGGCAGCGGCAGGTCGAGAGCGCCGAACAAGGTGAAGGTGTCATCCAGCGTTCCCAGCAGCCGGCGTAGATCCGAGCGGGCCATGGCCAGGGAAGTCTTGAGCTGGCCGCGCTGGGCACGAACATTCTCCAACTCCGCGCGTGCCAATAACAAGTCCGCCGAACGCAGCTTGCCGGCATCGACCAAACGGCTGACGGTATCCACCGCTTGCTCGTTGAGCTTGATCGTTGCCTCCAGCGCTTCCAACTTTTTCTGCCGATAAAGGCCGGTGTTGTAAGCCCGGATGACCGCGATGGCAACTATCATTTCCTGCTGGGTGATCTCCCATTCAATCCTGCTGGCGGTGGCGCAGGCGGCCTCGCGTCGAAAACGGCCCTGGCCACGCAACTCCAGTTCGAGCGTGGCATAATGCTCCTCGAAAATGGGGTTGGTCACATCCGGGCCGCTATTATGGGCCACGACGCCGCCGTATATGGGGTTAAAGGGATAGGTGCGCGCCATCACCACCGCGGCCTCGGCGAAGCCGTGTTGTTGCCGCGCCGTCATGAGTTGCGGATTGTTCTCCAGCGCGTAACGCACGGCCTGGTCACGAGCAAGATAGCCCGGAAGTTGGGCCGTTGACATCGGCGCATACTGCGCAGCCGCCGGGCGGGCCAGGACAAGCGTGGCAGCCACTATCCCAGCAAGGGTCAAGACCCCCAGACCGTGGCGCCCAGGTTTGGATTCCCTTCTCATCCCAACTTCTCCATGTTTGCGGGTTGCGCGTGCTGTATGCAGGGTTACCTTGTTGCCGTGTTTGCTATTTCGGCATCCTTTGACGCCAGCATGCAACTTTTATCCATTACACGCGGCCTGGTTGTTGCCTTTATTTCACTAAGATTTGCTGTGTTTTTTCCAATCATAGCCGTGCTTGGCAGGCAATATTCCCCCAATAAATAAAGTTTATTTTAATTGCCTAGCTTCAAATTCCCGTTTACAATCACCATCCTCCCATGCCATGACGTTATTTGCCAAACTCGCCTGGCACAAAATATATCCGCTCGCCTCTTACTGGATAAGCGCCCATGATCTCCCTCATTCGCCGTTCGCGCTCCCTTTTCATCCTCCTTGGGGGCTTGCTTATCGTTGGCCTTGGTGTTGCGGTTTTTGGAGGTCGTCTCTTTAG
>DASRAT010000837.1:0-6971 GCA_035638015.1 Gemmataceae bacterium
TAACCTTCGATGTGAAGCTGGCCAAGGTTGTCTACGAAGGCAAGCTCAGCAAAGACGCCACCGAGATCGTCGGCGAGTGGAAGCAAGGCGGCGTTTCAGTCCCTCTGACGCTCAAGCGCGTGGACAAACTCCCTGTGGCCCTACGCCCGCAGGAGCCGAAACGTCCATTCCCCTATCGTGAAGAGGAAGTGGTCTACGAAAACAAAAAAGCCAATGTCAAGTTGGCCGGCACGCTGACTCTGCCCAAGGGCGATGGCCCCTTCCCCGCGGTGCTGCTCATCACCGGGTCCGGCGCCCAAAACCGCGATGAGGAGATCCTCGGCCACAAACCGTTTCTGTTGATCGCCGATTATCTGACCCGCCGCGGCATTGCCGTCTTGCGTGTGGACGACCGCGGCATCGGAGGCTCGACCGGCAGCGTCAGCAGTTCCACCAGCGCCGATTTCGCCGTGGACGTGCTGACCGGCATCGACTTTCTCAAGGCACACAAGGAGATCGACCCCAAGCGCATCGGCCTGGCCGGCCACAGCGAAGGCGGCATCATTGGTCCCATGGTGGCATCCGAATCCAAGGACGTGGCCTTCGTCATCATGCTCGCCGGCAGCGGCGTGCCGGGTGACGAAATCCTGCTGGCGCAAAACAAGCTCATCCTGGAAGCCAAAGGCGCCACCAAGGCGGACATCGACTTGCAGCTCAAATTGCTGACAATGGTCATGGGCATCCTAAAAGCGGAAGCGGACCCCAAGGTCTCGGAAAAACGCATTCTGGAGGAGTTCGCCAAGTGGAAAGAGAAAGCCCCGGACGAGGAAAAAAAGCTCCTGGCTGAACGCGAAACCGGCGACCTCAAGGCCATCATCTACGGGCTATCCACCCCGTGGTTCCGCTACTTCTTCAGTCACGACCCTCGGCCCGCTTTGCGAAAAGTCCAATGCCCCGTGCTGGCGCTGATCGGCTCCAAAGACCTGCAAGTGCCTCCTCAACAAAACCTGCCGGAAATCACCAAGGCGCTAAAGGAAGCCGGCAACAAGGATTTCACCGTCAAGGAGCTGCCGAATTTGAATCACCTGTTCCAGACCTGCAAAACCGGCGATGGCAGCGAATATGGCAATATCGAGGAAACGATGGCTCCGGTGGTGTTAGAGATGATGGCGGAGTGGATTCTGGCGCGGACTAAGAAAACCTGACGACCCGCTGAGCCGGAAGCGTGAGCGACGGAAAACCAAATCTGACCGTCGCTCACGCTTCCGGCTCTGGCTCTTGATCATTCTCCCGGCGCTGCAGCGCCTCTGGCACCAACTCGTGCAACACCGGCAAAAACTCCTCCGGTGGTTGAACATGTGCTTGATCGTTGCGCACTTCGACGGCGAAGACATACCACTTGCCGTCCCTGATCCAGAACAATTGGTCGCTGATCGGGTAAGGGGCGCTTTTGTGGCTCTTCTCGGCAATGACTTTCAACATCGGCAGATATTGCAGAGAGGCCGCCGTCACCGGCATCACCAAAAGCTCATCTCGCCCGGGCAGCGCCACCAGACAACCATATTCCTTGGCGTCAGGCACCAAGTTATCGAGCAGTAGCACCCGTGAAGTGTCATAAGCGTCGCCCATGCCGCTGCGCCTTACGCCCGACTCCTCGTGAACCATCGTTAGGGTGTCCGCAGGTGTCTGTTGTTGAAGGTTCACCAGGGCCTGGGCCAGCCAGTCCTCGCCCGGTTTGCCGGAGTCCTCGACCATTTTGGTCGTGACGTAAAACATGCTCTTGGGGAAATCGATTACCAGGCAGATGACCAGACCCGTGTCGTCGATCTCCTTTTGCCAGACCGCCGGGCCTTCGCTGCGTGTTGACATTGGCGGACCGAGGCGGCAAAGCAGCTTGTCGGCCACAGTTGCCAGGTCTTCAGGCGGATTGTCGATGGGTGCGGATTGGCTGGTTTGCAAGAAATCGGCGATCAGCTCCGGCCAGTCGACGCGCTCCGCCTGCTTGGCCCGGCGATAGAGATTTTCCAGGCCGATGACCTGCTCGCGGCCCTCCTTGTCAACAACCTCGACGGCGTCGCCCAGCCAGCGTTTGATTTGCCAATCCAGACCGCCCAACGCCTCGCGGAAGGCGAGCAGAAAGGTGCCGGGATAGCGTGATTGCCCGGCCCCGGCGCCGGGATTGCTGCGATGTCGTGGCGTCATGGGTAATTGTCCTGCCGCTTGCGGCTTGGCGGTGCCTGTGAGCATTATGCTGAAATCCTACCGATCCGTTATCCCACCCGCCAGTCGCCGCTTTTGCTCCGCTGGCCCCGCCGACCTATGGTTGCAGTATGGCGACCACCAGCTTGGACTTCCGGCCTGACCTTTGGAGCCGCCCTAAGGCGTGGATCATGCTAGTCACCGCGGCGGCATTCACCGCCTGGTGGGTCTTGTCCATTTATCGGCCTCCAGCCGCCATGTCGGTTGAAACGCAAAACGGCGGCAAGGATTTGCAAGCCTATCGCCTGATCGTTGAACGCGTGCACCAGGGGGAGAATTATTACACCGCCGCCGGCCAAGAATTACGTGACGGCGGTTATGCCACCAGTTCCGTCTTCAACTGGCGGCTTCCCACTTACGCCTGGCTATTGGCCGCCTTCCCACAACCTGAGTGGGGACAGGCTTTGCTAGCTCTTCTTGCCTTGGCGGCCCTCGCCCTTGCCTATGCCGCGGAGCGCAACGAAGGCGGCGTCGGGCGGGCTGTATTGTTGATGGTATTGATGCTCGGAGCATTCCTGTGGTGCATTGATGGCGATGCGTTCTTTTCGCAGGAACTTTGGGCAGGCGTCCTGATTACGGTCTCCGTTGGCGCCTTCGCCATGAACCAACGAGCCGCCGGGTTGACCCCGGCGGGTTTTGTCGGCATCGCCGCCGGTTTGGCGGCCCTTTTCCTCCGCGAATTGGCGGCCCCCTACATCCTCGTGGCCATGGTGCTGGCGTGCCGCGAACGCCGCTGGCGCGAAGTCGCCGCCTGGTGCGCTGGCGTGGCGGCTTTTGCCATCTTCTTCGTCTGGCACGCCAAGCAAGTGCAACTACACCTCACTGGTTCCGAGTTAGCGGAAACCGAAGGCTGGATTCAATGGGGCGGTCCGGCTTTTGTCATTCACGCCTGTCAGATGAACGTTTGGCTCTTCAACCTTCCGGATTGGGTCGCACTGCTATTTCTGTTTGCGTCGTTGCTGGGTTTCGCCGGCCGGCAGGGACACACTGTTCTGCGGGCCAAGGCAACCGTCATTATCTACGTGCTCACTTTTCTGATCGTGGGCAAATCGTGCAACAACTACTGGGGCCTTTTATTCGTACCGCTACTGCCGTTGGGACTGGTGCGGCTGGCTGAAGCTTGCAAATCGTTTGGCCTCGCGCGCATTGACTTGCCGCGGAGCGTCGTCGTGGTCCGTGAATAACCGCCTTTCATTGAAGTGGAAATTGTGACGCATGGCTGTCACTCCCTTTTGAAAATGAGGTTGTCACCGGCCAGCCCAAATCGCAAAATGATGGTTGGACAAACCACGACCTTATTGCGGAGGACACTCCCATGCGTCGCACATTTACTCTCGGCGTTCTCACCCTGAGCGGCATCGCCCTCCTCGCGGCGCCGGCCGTGGCGCAGGTCATTGTCCGCGGGCCTTTGGGCCGCACGATTGTCGTTCCGGCCCCTGTCACTGTCCGCGTCGGCCCAGGCGTTGTTGTCGGCACGCCGGCGTCCACCACGGTTGTAGCGCCCGGAGCAGTCGTGGTCCAGCCTTATCAACCGATCGTCGTCTCCAAGGCGACGCCGGTGGTCCGGCCCGATGTGGATAGCAACGTTCTGCCGCAGCCGCGTGTTTTGCCAGGGGACGCAACAACTCCGCCCGGAGCGCTCATGCCTCCGCAACCCGTTGCCCCCGCGGTGGCGCCGGTTACGCCCAAGGATTTCGTCAAGACTTTCAAACCCGGCCCCAATCCCGGAACCTACGAAGTGACCTTTGAACATCCCCTCAGCCGCAAAACGGTGGCAGTGCCCTTCCTGCTGCCGGCCGGCACGCCGAAGGTGTCGCTGCACGGCAATAACCTGTTGGTATTCGATTACGGTCGCGGCCAGGAGGTGACGATTCGCTTCCAGGCGAGCAATAAAGTCCAAGTGACCTGGCGGAATTGAATGACCTTACACGATTCGGTTGCATTGCTTTCGTGGGACGGCGTTCCCACAATTCAACAACACCCGCCGCGGCTGTGCCAGGTCGGCGGCGTCACCACCACCTCCGACAATTTGCTCAACCGCGCCGCCGCGGCATCGGACACAGAAACGGGAATGCCGTGCGGCAGCATGTTGCCGTGCCCGTCATCGATGGCTTCTCGCGTTCCACAATAAATCGCCGTCCGCCCCGTGAAAATCGCCGGTCCATCTTCCCCTTCGGGAACCTTGTAAGCCGCCACTTCCACGCTTTCCAGCAGCACCGGCGATTTGAGCGATGGATACTCCTTCGGGTCGAGCAACCGGTAAGGAATCCGCGCTCGCACGTCCACACGACCAAAACCGGCTTCGGTCAAGGCAGCGAGATAATCGTCCAGCGTTTGGCACCCCGAGATGCACTTGGCCCGCAGGCGCTCGTCATTCGTCAGCTCAGCCGGCAACGGCACAGGCGTGACAGGATCCGAAGTCGAAAAGACGCCGCCCACCTTGAGCACGCGAATGGTCTCCGCTAATGCGCGCTCCAAATCAGCCGCCGTAAACACATTGAAAAGGCAATTCTGAGCCAGCACGGTAGCCGTGTTATTGGCCACGGGCAAATCCAGGGCGGAACCGTCAAGCAGCGTGATGAACTCCGGTCGAAACCAAGCATTGAGCCGGGCCGCTTCCTCGAAGTTGGCGCGAGCGCGTTCACGCATCGCCGGCACCGGATCGACCGCAATCACCGAACCGGGCCGGCGTGTGCAATAAGCGAATTGCAGCGCCTCCAGGCCGCCGCCGACGCCGACATAGAGAATGGTGTCATCGCGGCGCAGATCGCGCGGATCGACGGTCGAGCCGCAACCGTAATTCATCTCGAGCATGATTGGCGGAATGACCAGATCAGGCAAACGCCAGACCGGCGATGCGGTGCAGCAGAGCTTGGCATCGGGCCGCGCGGCGGCCTCGGCGTAAACGTCGGCGACAGTGTCGAGATAGTTAGGCATTGGCGTGGCCAATGAGCGGACGCACACGAATCACAGGTTTGCAAGCCGCGTGTCCGCGTCGCCAAAGCGGGGCAAATTGACGCCCATCCGGTCCATGATCGACAGATACAAGCTGCACATCTTGCGATTGCTGTCGCCCCGGCTGGTGTAATCCAGAACACGGCCCGTTTGCAGCGTGCCGTCGAGTCCGCCGACCATCAACACCGGCAATTTGCTGGAGTCGTGCCGGCTGCCGGAGAACATGTTGGACAGGAACAGCAAGCAGGAGTGGTCCAGCACCGTGCCGTCGCCCTCTTGCATGGCTTGCAAGCGTGAGGCGAGGTAAGCGATCTGGCTGACGTAATAACGCGCCACCCGCTCGTATTCGTCGGAAGTGTCGTTGTGCGAGGACGGGTGATGCGAGGTACGCACATTCAGGAACGGATAAAACAGGCCCGAGATGTCGCGACAGAGCAGCAACGTGGCCACACGGGTCTTGTCGGTCTGGAAACCCAGCGCGACAATGTCGCACATCAGCCGCATGTGTTCGCGAATATCCTCCGGCAAGCCGTTGGCAGGCCGTGGCATGGTAGCTAACGGCTGGCCCGCGGCACGCTCGCCCGCGGTTTGCTGCGCGGCCCGCGCACTGGCAACGCGTTGCTCGACCTCACGGACGCTGGTCAGATATTCGTCCAGCCTGGCCCGGTCTGCCGCGCTGACCTGATTGGTGAGCCCTGTGGCTTCTTCGCTGACACGGTCCAGGATGCTCTGGTTGCGCTGCTGGCCGCGGTTGTCGAACAAGCTGTCGAACGCCAGGGAAGGGTAAACCTCCATCGGCACCGGCGAGGTGGAACTTTGCCAGGAGATGTACGAGCTATAAGCCATCGAGAAATTAGTCTCGTGGTAACCAGTGATTGGTTGCTCGCAACCCAGAACCATGCAAGGCTGCACCGATTCGCGGCCGATGTGACGGGCCAACACCTGGTCCATGCTGACGCCGCCGCGCAACTCCGCTCCGCGTTGCAGTGACGCACCGGAAAGGATATTTCCAGTCTGCCCGGGATGAATGCCGACTCCCGTGGCGTTTTTGTTGAACAAGCCGGTGAGCACATTCAATTTCGACTTGTACGGCGTCATCGGCTCCAGCGTTCGGCTCAGCTCCATGGTGGCGCCAGCGCCGCGAGCCCACCAGTGATTGGGATTGATGCCGCAAGCCATGAACAGCGTGGCAAACCGTTTCGGACACGGCGCGGGCACGTTGCCCAACATGGTGGAAGCGCCCCAAACCGGGATCGACTCGAGCCACGGCAAGGCCATTGCCACACCGGCGCCGCGGAGAAATGTCCGGCGATTGATGCTGGAATTAGTCGGTTGCGCATGGCCCTTGTCGGATGCACTCATCGTGACCTCATTGGCTGGTTCGCAGCACGTTGAAAAAAGAAGGTTCGAGTCTGTCAGGCGACTTTACCCTGTTCTGGGGAGGCATTCAAGCAGATTGTATAACCGTAACCGCCGGTCCGCCAGTCGTCAAGGATGTAAGCGGCAAAAATGGCAAAGCAATCTTTGATTGCCCGTGCCACCAGTGAATCTCCCCTCTCCCCTTCTGCGGAGAGGGGTCGGGGTGAGGGGTTGCGTGCTGCGTTCCGCAGCTGCATCGCCACTGTACCAGCCGCCAGGCGCGTGCCCCCGCCTCGCTGCGGTCAGGCGCAGACTGAGCGCCAACGAAGTGACGCCGGACTCACGCCCGGGGTGTCATCCAGGCGTAGACTGTCCTTTCCGAAAACTGATCAGGCACCACAGTGTATGACCCATTCCTC
>DASRAT010000838.1:0-2596 GCA_035638015.1 Gemmataceae bacterium
TAAGGGGCTATCCTGAAAACCCCAGTGGTTGCTGATACGAATCTCGGCACAACGCTTGGTGAAGCCCATGGAGCAATTGCAAAAAAACGCAGCCGCGGACGACGGCCTGTGGTACAAGGACGCGATTTTCTATGAAGTCTACGTCCGCGGCTTTTACGACAGCAACGGCGACGGCAACGGCGATCTGCCGGGCTTGACCGCCAAGCTCGATTACCTGTCCGACCTGGGAGTTAATTGCCTGTGGCTCATGCCCATCATGGGCTCGCCCCTCAAGGACGACGGCTACGACGTCTCCGATTTTCGTGCCATACATCCCAGTCTGGGAACCACGGAAGACTTCGAAAAGCTCACCGCGGCCGCCCACCAGCGCAGCATTCGCATCATCACAGACCTGGTGCTCAATCACACCTCCGATCAGCATCCGTGGTTCCTGGAAGCCCGCCGCGATCCCTCCTCACCCAAACGCGATTACTACGTCTGGAGCGACACCACCGACCGCTACCAAGACGCCCGCATTATTTTCAGCGATACCGAGCACTCCAACTGGTCTTGGGACACCGTTGCCAAGCAGCACTACTGGCACCGTTTCTACAGCCATCAACCGGACCTCAATTTTGACAACCCGGCCGTGCGTCAGGAAATGTTGAGCGTCATGACTTACTGGCTCGACCGCGGCATCGATGGCTTTCGTGTCGACGCCGTGCCCTATTTGTTCGAGCGCGAGGGCACCAACGGCGAGAACCTACCCGAAACCCATGCCTTCTGCAAGGACCTACGCCGCTTCCTGGATGAGCATTATCCCGGCACGGTGCTATTGGCGGAAGCCAACCAGTGGCCGCGCGATTTGCTGCCTTATTTCGCCGACGGCGATGAGTTCCACATGGCCTTTAATTTTCCGCTGATGCCGCGGCTTTTCATGGCCTTGCGTCGCGAACAGGCCTGGCCCATCATCGAAATCATGGACCAAATGCCAACCATACCCTCCGCCTGCCAGTGGGCCTTGTTCCTCCGCAACCACGACGAATTGACGCTGGAAATGGTTAGCAATGAAGATCGCGATTACATGTACAACGAATACGCCAAGGACTCGCGAATGCGGCTCAACCTTGGCATCCGCCGGCGGCTGGCGCCGCTGATGGACCATTGCCGCAGCAAAATGGAACTGATGAGCAGCATGGTGCTGAGCCTGGCCGGCAGCCCTGTGCTGTATTACGGCGACGAAATCGGCATGGGCGACAACATCTTTCTGGGCGACCGCAATGGCGTTCGCACGCCCATGCAATGGTCAGGAGACCGCAATGCCGGTTTTTCGCGGGCCGATCCTTCCCAACTCTATCAGCCTGTGCTGCTCGATCCGATTTGTCACTATCAGGCGGTGAACGTCGAGTCGCAACTGCGCTCACCGACTTCGCTGTTGCAGGGGCTACGTCGGCTCATTCGGGTCCGCAAGAAATACTCCGTCTTTGGCAGGGGCAGCCTCAAGTTCGTGCCCTGCGAAAACCGCCGGGTTGTCGCCTATCTGCGCCAATACCAGGATCAGAACGTGCTGGTCGTCAACAATCTGTCCGCGTTCGCGCAACCGGCGGAGCTTGACTTGCGCTCTTGCCAGGGTTTGATCCCCATTGAAATGCTGGGCAATCACGCTTTTCCGCCTATCGGCGATCAGCCGTATCTCATGACGCTCAGCCCGCATTCGTTTTTCTGGTTTCGTCTGGAAAAGGGTGACAATCCCACGTCACCGCCTCCGCGCGGAGACGTGATCGTCGGTTGACTTGCACCCTCATTTTCGAGGATTCGCATATGCTTGGCATCAAAGTTCAAACTCACGGCAATGGCCGCGACGGGCCCGTGCTGGCCCTGGCCTTTGGCCATGATTCTGACACTTGCATCACCGGAGACGCCCGCGGCAACGTCAAGCGTTGGGACGTTCATTCGGGGACCGAGTTGGCGGTGCTCCGCGGCCATTCTTTGGCTGTGTCGTCCGTGGCCCTTTCCCCTGACGGCCGCCTGGCGGTTTCGGGATGCAACGACGGCACAGTCCGTCTTTGGGACCTCGACGCTCAGCAGCGCCGTTACACCCTTTGCCCCGATGATTCGCCGGTTTATTCGGTTGCGTTCAGTCCCGACGGGAGCAAAATTGCCGCAGCGGGCGGCAGCGGTTTGGTAAGAATCTTCGACACCAGTACGGGTTGCGAATGCGCGACCCTGCGCGGGCATTCCAGGGCAGTCCGAACCGTCGTCTTTTCTCCCGACGGCCACGCCCTGGCCACCGCCGGCGAAGACTTGACCGCCAAACTATGGGACGCCGACACCGGCGATGAGCGCTTCACGCTGAAGGGACACATCAGCTGGGTCAACGCCGCCGACTTCTCGCCCGACGGCTCTCTGCTTGCCACCGGCAGCGACGACATGACGGCCCGCCTTTGGGATGTCGCCACCGGCGCTGCCCTGGATACGCTTACCGGGCATTACGGCCTGGTCGAAGCCGTCGCCTTTTCCCCCAACGGCAAGACGTTGGCTACCGCCAGCCAGGACATGACCGTGCGGTTATGGGAGTTGCTGACAGGGCACGTCTGCCAGCGCTTTGAGGGACACA
>DASRAT010000839.1:0-6673 GCA_035638015.1 Gemmataceae bacterium
CACTGGCCGCATTGACCGCCATTGAAAAAGGTTGCAATTTGCCACTCGCGGACGGCCTCAAGGTTGAGATGGAGCAGTTCATTCCCCTGATCGGCAGCCCGATTTCCAAGAGTCTGATCGCTGTTTTCTTTCTGCAGCAAAAAGTCGCCAAGGATCCGGGCGTTGCCGACGCGTCGATCAAACCGCGCGAGGTCGCTCGGGTCGGCGTACTGGGCGCCGGTATCATGGGCAGTGGCATCGCCGGCGCTCACGTTCGCCGTGGCGTGCCGGCGCTGATGCTGGACGCTGTACCAGCCGCGCTGGAAAAAGGTGTCGGCAACATCGCCAAGTCAATGGAGGCCCGCGTCGCCATTGGCCGAATGAAACCCGAAGAAGTGCTGGCGGCCCTTAGCAAACTCAACACTACAACCGATCTGAAAATGATGGCCGACCGCGATGTGGTCATTGAGGCGGTCGTCGAAAACGAGGCGGTCAAAACCAAGACGTATCAGGAATTGCAGAGCATTCTGCCGGATAACACCATTCTCGCTTCCAACACTTCCACAATTTCGATCACGCGCATGGCAAAAGCCTGGAAGAAACCGGAGAACTTCGCGGGCATGCACTTTTTCAATCCCGTGGATCGCATGCAACTCGTCGAAGTGATTCGCGGCGAACAGACCAGCGACGCCACGGTGGTCACGCTGGTGGCACTCGCTCGCAAAGTCGGCAAGACACCCATCGTGGTTCGCGATTGTCCCGGCTTTCTCGTGAATCGCATTCTGTTTCCCTACATCAATGAATCGCTCGTTTTATTGGAAGAAGGCGCCGACCCGCGGGCCATCGACAAGGCGGCGACGAAATTCGGCATGCCGATGGGGCCGATCACGCTCAACGATCTGGTGGGCAACGACACCTCGCTCTACGCCGGCCGCGTGGTCAATACGGCTTTCGCCGATCGCGCGGTGAACACCACCATTCTCGACGAACTGGTCAAGGCCGGCCGCCTGGGCCAAAAAACCGGCGCCGGCTTTTACGCCTATCCCAAGGGCAACAAGGGCGTGGATGATCCCGCCTTCGCGGCGATTCTTCAAAAATGCCGCAAGGGCTCGCGAACCATCGAAGCCGACGAAATCACCGATCGGCTCTTTCTGTCGATGCTGACCGAGGCAAGCCGGTGTTTATCGGAAAACATCGTCCGCGACGCGGGCGACCTGGACATGGCGTTGATTCTGGGCATCGGCTTCCCACCCTGGCGCGGCGGCATTCTGCGCTGGGCGGACACGGTGGGCCTGGCGAAGATCCTGGAAAGGCTCAAAAAGTATGAACCGTTGGGCAAGCGGTTCGAACCGACGGAGCAGATGCGGCAGTTGGCCGCGAGCGGCAAGGGTTTTTTTGGGGGGTGAAGCCCGCGGCCACAAGAATTCGTTGCATTGCATTGGTGGGACACACACATAGACGCCGAATTCCTCGGTTTGCGCGTCGATCCAAACTCGACAGCATCGCTCGCAACCTGTTTCATGCAAATACTTTGTGTCAGAATACGACGATCAAGCTCGCGGTTGCCATTTGGCTGGATTCGTTGCATGCCGTGAGACGTGAATACGACTGTTGCCGTCGAAACAGGTCATTGAACAGCATCGCGCAGAATAGTCCTGGCAAGTCCAGTTGATCAGTCAGGACGAGCTGGGTTTAATGCGCCACCTGCCGACACGTTTCTATTTAATACTCACTATCGCAATGGTGCCTTTAATGGCTAAATCAGCGAAATCCGAAAGATCGAAGCCTAGCTCGGCAACCAGAGCCCCGGTAACGGCGCCTAAACGCCTGTCGGAAGCAGATGCAAAGGAGTTCTGGGAGGCGGGCCAAGGCGTTATTCAAATCAACACTGTCACGTACATGATGACGGTTATGGAAGACCTTGAAACGGGCGCAGCATGCATATTCAAGTCCCATTGGAACGGGCACAAACTTGGCAATCCGGAACTGCTCGCTACGCCTAGGCAACCAATGTCTGACGCTTGGGCGGCGGCGCGCCTCGCGATTCGCATCGCTGAAGAGGACAACGACGCCTGGAATCGCCAGACGGGGGAAGATGAGTCTGCTGCGGAAAAAATGCTCGCGGTTGAAGAGATCCAATTGGTCGGTGATCTCATTGCGAGCGTAAGAAGAGAACAACTCGCATCCACAACACAGGAAGCTCTTGTACTGGCCCGCATTGGGCAGGGCCCGTTTCGAAAACAGGTACTTCAGCTCTGGGGGCAATGCGCATTGACAGGTTCCGTGACTTTTGAAGCGATCAGAGCGTCGCACATCAAGCCTTGGCGAGACTCGACTGATGAAGAACGGCTAGATCCCTATAACGGAATCCCGCTGGTCGCAAGCCTCGACGCTCTTTTTGATGCCGGTTTAATTTCGTTTGAGACGTCGGGCGCAATGATTGTCTCGCCAAAATTGAGCGATGCGGAACGAAACATTTTCGGCATCGTAAAGAAATCATTGTCAAAAAAGCCGCCGGCCAGAACCACAAAATACCTGGCGTTTCACCGCACCAATTGCTTCAAGGAATGAGACCTAAAGCAGGAGTGAGAACAGATGCCAATTCCTCGCGAATTTGCCGCGGCGTACAGCTCAGAGAAGGATTTCGTTGATCGGTTCATTGTGCCACTATTTCGGCGCCTTGGATTTGCGCTAATTTATGAGCGCCAGGGCGCAAATGAATTTGGAAGTGACGTGATATTTGGTGACATCGACGCTTTCGGCCATACTAACTATTTCTCTGTCCAATTGAAATACGTCGATACTATCGGCAAAACGGAGATTCGAAAGTTGGCGGAGCAGTGCATTGAGGCATTCCAAAATCCATTTCAGCATCCAAGGAAGGGAACACAAGAAAGAGTCGCAAGATTTTACGCCGTTAACGGCGGTGAGTTTACACAGCAAGCAAGGATTGCGTTTTTCAACGCTGTCCCAAACGAATTGCGCGGATGCGTTTTTTGCCTCGACGGAAATGACCTCTTGGCACTCGACAAATCTGCCGGATTGCGAGGCCTGCAACAGTTGCTGCCTAGGCTACAAGGCATACTTCACGAAATCAGGTTCAATCGGCAGTTGATGAACGGTGGCGCTAGCTCTGTGGGAATGACCACAAGTTTGGCTGCACTAATCGCCGGCGGCACAGTAGTTCCTGGGCATCGATTGTGGACTGACGCTTCATCGGAATTCATGCGATGTCCGGTTCTTACAGATCGCATCGACCTAAACCAAATCGTCGATTATTGGCTGTCGATGCGGTTTTGTAATGAGAATATTGGCAACATAATCGATTTACCGTTCCGTCCCCGGGAAGGCATGCTGCACCATGCCACCGCAGCGCTTTCGCACCTAACAAAAGCGGAGTCGATCATGCCGCTAATTGAGACATCTATCTCCGCTGTGCTAGCCGATTTAGGGCCAATTGCTGCTAGGTGATCCTTAATTGGAGACAAGCAAGCATTCGGCCTTGTCGCGGCGGCAGGGTTCTTGGCCAGTTGGCGGTCATTCCCCCCTCTGCAACCTTCGAATCTCATCAATGAGCGTGACAGTATTGCGATTGTTCCAGCGGTAAAGATGACTGCGATGGCCGGCCAGGGTCAGGTAACCGCCAAATACGATCAATGCCATGCCGGCCAGCACCAGCAGGAAGTTAAGCTCGCCTTTGGCGCCGGTCAGTTGCCAGATGCCAAGAAACTGTCCAGCGCTGGCGGCCAGTAGCCCGAGCAGGATCTCGATTTTGGCCCACGTACGCCCCAGGTCCGCGTCTAGCTTTACCAGTTGGTCGCGCAGGTCAGTCATATTTAGTCCTGGGAATTACTGGCGGCTTGTCTCGTTCAGCGTCGATCACGGTCCCGACACCACCATCGGCTTATCCGCCCGCAATTGCTCGACGCTGACCACATGATGCAGCGACACCACCGAAGTCAGCCGCCGTTTGTCCGGCTCGCTGTCATCCACAACATAGGTGTTGAGCACGCTGTCCTTGACCTCGACCAGCTCCGGCCGCAACACATCGACCTGCGAGCGCGAGGTCAGGTGCAGCCGAAACGCCAGGAAGGGGTTTTGTTTTAGCAGGTGTTCAATGACGGGTTTCAACGGGGGTTCTTTGCCTTGAAGTGCGCTGAGCATGGATGGTTCTCCTTTTTGTTTGCGTGCGGCTCATTACTCTGCAGTCGCCCAGGGCGTTGTATTTTTCATGGCTTCAATCCTAATGATCGAGCCAATGCCAGGTCGACCTCCGTCATTTTCGCGGCCGGCAAGTCGCCGATCTTGTTGCTTAGCCGTAACTTGTCCACGGTATAAACATGGCCGCAATGGACGACGCTGTCTTGCTTGAGACCGCCCGTTCCCGCTGGCAACAATACTCCGATGGGCAGCGACGCCACTCGAAGAGTCGTAGTAATTGCCGCCACGATGGTTAATGCGCTGAGTCGATTGCCAACATCATTTTGCACAACCAAGCACGGGTGATCGCCGGTCATCTCATGACCCGTGGCCGGTGCAAAATCCAGCCAGTAAAGCTCGCCGCGCATCGGAGACACCGGCGGCTTGAATCCTTTAGCGGTCATGAGGCGCTCGGGGGCCATGTTTCCTGGACTGATTGCCACATGGTAGCGGCGAGGCGCTTATCGTCCTCGGCCAATTCTTGATAAACAGCGGCGGCATCGGCCGGCCACTCAGCGTCGGTGGGCGACAATTGCATTGTCACGGTTACCCGTTGTTGTTCATTTAGGGGGAGCGGCTGGGCCGGTTTAAGCACGCCGCCTTCGTAAGTCGCTTCAAAAGTGAAAAGCTGGTTCGTCATCATTCACCTCCGTTTCACATCATATCACACTGCCCCTACCACCTTCTTCGCCGCATCCGTCAGATCGGTCGCGCTTTGCATCGTCGGCAGGGCCGTTCTCGCGCCCGCCAATATCTCGCGTGCCTTGGCGACATTGGTCCCTTCCAGCCGCACCACCACCGGCACCTTGAATCCAACCTCGCGGCCTGCCTTGACCAGGGCCTCGGCAATCAAATCGCACTTGGCGATGCCACCGAAGATGTTGACCAGGACGCCCTTCACCTTGGGGTCCGACAAAATGATACGAAATGCTTCAATCGCCCCGTCCGCGGTGACGCCGCCGCCGACATCCAGAAAGTTGGCCGGTTCGCCGCCGTGATACTTGATGATGTCCATCGTGCTCATCGCCAGGCCTGCCCCGTTGACCAGGCAGCCGATGTTGCCATTGAGGCTGATGTAAGTCAGGCCCGCCTTTGCCGCACGCAGATCAGCTGGGTTTTCCTCGGTTTCGTCACGCAGCTTTTCGATGTCGGGATGACGGAACAGGGCGTTGTCGTCGAAGGACATCTTGGCGTCGAGAGCGAGCACATCGCCCTTGGGTGTAACAACAAGCGGGTTGATCTCCGCGAGGCTGCAATCTTTGTCCAGAAAGACGCGGGCCAGGGCGATCATGATCGCCTCGGCCTTGGGCGCTTGTTCGGCCGTGAACTCCAGCTCATACGCCAAACGCCGCGCCTGAAACGGCTGCAAACCCGTCTCCGGACTCACCGGCACCTTCAAAATCTTCTCGGGACTGCGGGCCGCCACTTCCTCGATTTCGACACCGCCTTCGGCGCACGCCATTAGCACCGGCATGCCAGTGCCGCGATCGACGACGAGGCCAATGTAAATCTCACGAGCAATATCCGCCGCCGCCTGCACCAGCACCTTGGACACCTTCTGCCCTTCCGGTCCCGTTTGCTTGGTGATGAGCGGATAGGTGAGCATCACATCGGCGATTTTTGCGACATCATCGCGATTCTTGATGAACTTGACGCCGCCGTAATCCTGGCCGCTGTCCTTGAATCGCCCTTTGCCGCGGCCGCCGGCGTGGATTTGGGCCTTGAGCACGACCGGGCCGCCGAGCTGGTCGAAGGCTTTGATGGCGTCCGCCGCGTGGGTGACGACGATGCCGCGCGGAATGGCCGCACCGGCGGCAGCGAGGAGGTCTTTGGCTTGATATTCGTGGATTTTCATTGCTGCCTCATGAGAACAAAGGAATGCTCTCGTTATAGGGCGGCGCAATTGAATGGCGAGCGTGTGTTTTCCCGACGCCTTGTGTGCTTTTCCCAAAAAAAACCCGCCTCCCACTCGATACATCGGTGGGACGCGGGTTGTTGGTTGTTCATCTCCATCAACGGACCGTTGTCACCTTCGGCGGCGTTTGCGTGAAATCCACAACGACTTGCGAACCTGCCGTCACGGAGACGGTGGTTTCCGCGGTCATCGGCCGGCCGTTCTGCGTCCAGGCAGCTCTCAAGACATACTGATACGTGCTCCCCGCCTGCAGCGGCGGCGAATCGAAGTAGCGGGTTGAGCCCTTGCTGGAGGTCAGGCTGCCGTCGAACCAGACCTGCGCATTTTCATCGGGAACGAAGACGTCCATCTGGGCCGTGTTGGCGTTCGCCTGAATGGGCGGCGGCGACACGGTCGGGGGGTTATAAGGCGGCATCACGCCGGCGTACGGGGCGCCGCCATAGGCACCGTAGGCGCCAAGTGCGCCGTAGCCGCCGTAATACGGCAAGCCGTCATAGTAACCATAATTCGGCCACCAGCTGTTGCCCCCCCAGTAGCCGGGCCACCCCCAGAAGCCGAAAGCAGATAACCAGGGCCACC
>DASRAT010000840.1:0-4926 GCA_035638015.1 Gemmataceae bacterium
CGCCACTAGTGGCAAGAACACAGTCGTAGCCGACGCGCTGGAGGCTCTCGGCCACCGTTTCGGCGTGGAATGACTCGTCGTCGATAATGAGGACGCGGCTCGGCTCGTCGGCACGGGCGTCGGCGAGCTTGAGGTCGGCTCGGGGCATATCCGGCTGTCGGGAAGGTGCGTTGCGGTTCACGCCACTATTCTACGCATTTGTTGCCTCTTGAATAAGTGCGGCGCTAAAGTCGCTGCAACCCGCAAACCGATGACATAAGGATACGCCAATGTGGCTGACCTTGGACAGAATCCGTCCGTTGCTGGGGATCCGCGCGGAGTTGTCATGACCCAAACTCAAGAGCTGCTTGGCAAAATTGCCGCCCTCCGGCAACGGTTGGAACAGGCGCAGGGTTTGGTCCAGGACGCTGGCGCAACGGCCGCTCTCCTGGAAAAAGTCGACGTGATCGGCCCCTTGCGCTCCAAGGTGGATGCCGGCACGCGCCAGCAATTTCTGTTGGATGGCGCGCTCCAGCAATTGCCCAATCCAAGTCCACCTAATGGCGGCGCCCCTTTGCCGACCCAGCTGACGACCCGCGCAAATCGATTGCTTCGCAGGGCCAACGAACTGCTCGGCCAGCTGCGGCTGATCGCCGACGACCCGCTGCTGACCAACACCGATGCAGGCCCATTGACTCCGCTGCACCGTGAAACGGTCAGCATGACCGAAGCAGTCGTGCGTGCGGTCCAAGTTTTTCCCGAAGCGCCCAGCGGCCAAATTCGCCTTTGCGAAGGTCTCGAAGCCGTGCTGGGCATCGTCGCCGATCGACTGTTGAGCCTCAACGGCACGCTGCTGCAGCGCCGCCGCGAATGGAACCGTTGCAATTTATTGGCGGAGCTACTCGCCGCTCTTGGCTCGGGCAAACGGGTGGACACCAAGGCGTTGATTGCGATTGCCGAATCGGTCCAGGAAGACGCGCTGGACGGCGCCGCCCTGCATTTTCCCGAGGTCGGTTGCAGCGATGTTTCCCGGCACATTGCGGCCCACAGCCTGGCCGTGGCGCAAATCATCGCCCGCTTGACCCGGGAAGAAGCCCCCTGGCGCAACCAGCCGCTGGGGCCGATCATGGCGGCGCTGATTCACGACGTGGGCATGCTCAAAATCCCCGCGGCGTTGCTGGGCCAACGAGAGCCATTGACGGACGAGCAACGCCGGCAAATCGAAAGCCATGCCATGTTAGGGGCTGACATGGCGACGCGGCTCATGCCCAGCGAGGCTTCCTATGTGGAAGCGGCCTGCCAGCATCATGAACGCATCGACGGCACCGGCTACCCAGGCGGCATGCGCGACCTGCAAATCAAACCGCTGATTCGCCTGTTGTCCGTTTGCGATGTCTATGCCGCCATGTGCCAGCCGCGCGCTTACCGGCCGGCATTTGACACGCGCACCGCCTTGACCGACGTCTTGCTGCTGGCGGAAAAAGGCGGCCTGGATTGCAACCACGCCGAAAGGTTGTTGCACTTGTCTTTTTACCCCGTCGGCTCGGTCGTGGAACTGTCGGACGGCGCAGTCGGCATTGTGGTGGCGACGCATCAAGGCCGCAGAGACGCCAACACGCCGGCCCGGCCGGTAGTTGCGTTGTTGACCGATTCGCAAGGCGACATGTTGCCAGGGCCGCGGCACGTCGATTTATCCGATGTGGAAGGCCGGGGCATACTGCGCGGCCTGTCGGCCCACGAAAAGCGAGAACGGTTGGGACGCCGGTATCCCGAGTTGATTTGACCGTCGCTGAGGACACAGAGGCCAAATTGGAATGGGCATTTCCCGAGCCTATCTGAGTGCCACGCGCCATCCCTGGGCGTGCATGCTCTTCGTGTTGCCGCTTTTGCTGGTCTACGAAGCGGGTGTGCTGGTTCTGGGTTTGGACCAACCCGAACTGCTTCGCAACGGGGCCGATGTCTGGCTGCGCTGGCTTCTATCCACACTCGGGCTGCACCATCTCATTTGGGCCCCCTGTTTGATCTTGGTGGTCTTGCTGCTCTGGAGCCTCCGCAAACGCGAGGAACGGCCCCAAGATTATGTTGGCGTCTGGATTGGCATGACGACGGAGAGCGTGGCCTTTGCCCTGGGCCTGTGGGGCTGCTGCCATCTGCTGGCCCCGGTCCTGTACCGGTTCGGCGTGCATCTCAGTGCCGACGCCCAGCCGGAGCCGGCCATGCAACAACTGGTCTGCTTCGTCGGCGCCGGCATCTACGAAGAAACGCTATTCCGCTTGCTGTTGTTTTCCTGCCTGCGCTGGCTGCTGGTGAAAGTCGACATGCCCTGGCCCGGACCGGGACTGCTGGCGGCGCTGGTGTCCGCGCTGCTCTTCTCGGCAGCCCACAACATCGGGCCTTACGGCGAGGATTTCCAGCCATTCGTCTTCGTGTTTCGCGCGGCGGCGGGTTTGTATTTCGTGTTGCTGTACCAACTTCGCGGCTTCGGCGTGGCCGTTGGGGCTCATGCAGGCTATGACGTTTTGGTGGGGCTGTTGGCGGAGTTTTGAGGCCAGGTGCAATTGGTGACTCGGCAAGGTCACGGCACCAATGACAATCGCGTGCCTTGGCCTGTGGCGGGTATTCGTTTCGAAGCGCCATTTTTTCTGTGTTTTTTCAAGGGGCTCAAGGGGCTCAAGGGGCTCAACTTTATCACGGCTTACTGGTGGACCTGAAAACGAGTTTCTAAGCCTTTCAGCAACCCCCCCCGCACGGTTTTTTCTAGTTCAGCTTCTCTCCCATAATGAGCCTCGCAAGCAGACCAGGCCTGTACATTTTTTTCTTGGTTGCTTCGTCATCGATGATTTGCAATGTGGCCGGCTCCCGCCAGGACATTAGGTTCCACCCCCCTGGCGAGCCATCGAAATAGCCATCGGGCGTCACGGATAACCAGTCCTTGCCGGCGTTCAGGTTGAGGAATGCACAAAGTTCCATGCCGCTGGCGGTGTCCCAGAGGCGCGTGGTGCCGTCAAAAGACACAGTCCAAAGGTGCTTGCCATTGGCGGTCAGGCTTACGCCCAACACACTGCCCGTGTGCCCTTGGAAAGTTCGGAGTTTTTTACTATTGGACGCGTCCCACAGGATTGCCGTGCCGTCCTGTGATCCGGTGGCGATATGTCGGCCGTCGGCACTCAATTTCACACAATAGATTCCGTCGGTGTGCCCGTTGAAGACTTGCGTCTTTTGGCCTGTAGCGATATCCCAAAGGATCGCAGACTTGTCTTTCGACCCGCTAGCGAGGTACTTACCATTGGCGCTAAGGCACACGCCCCAAACTAAATCTGTATGTCCCCGGAACGTTTGAAGTTGTTGGCCGGTGGCTGTTTCCCATAAACGAACGGTGTTGTCTTCAAGGCCCGCAGCCACGATCTTGCCATCAGCGCTCAGGTTAACGCTCAAGAACGAGCTGGCTTTGGCTCGCAAGGTTTGAAGGTTTTTGCCGTTTGACGTTTCCCAAAGGATCGCTGAGCCGCCATCCGCCCCTGTAGCAAGGTATTTGCCATCGGCGCTCAAACTCACCATTCTAACCAAACCAAGGTGACCTTCAAAAGTTTGGAGTTTTTGCCCGGTGGCAGTGTCCCACAAAATCGCCGTCTTATCGACCGACCCCGTGGCCAAATGCTTGCCGTCAGCACTCATGCAGATGCTAAAGATTGTGTCCTTGTGCCCTTGAACCTTCCGAATCTTCATTGGGCCTGTCGTCTCAAACACGATGGCGGTATTGTCTGACGCAGTGCCGATTACCTTGCCGTCCGCGCTTTGGCTGATACTCCGGACTGCACAAGTATGCCATTGGAAGTCCTGCCGCCTTGCACCAGTGGAGGTATCCCACGCAATTGCTGTCTTGTCATACGAACCTGTGACCACCAGCTTGCCGTCGGCACTGAATGCCAAGCTGCTAACGGCGTTGGTGTGCCCTTGCAACGTCAAGCGCTTTTTGCCCGAAGCCGTTTCCCAAATAACGGCCGTCCCGTCAGCGGAGCTTGTCGCCAGTTGCCTGCCATCTCCGCTTAAGCCCACGCCAGAGACGGGTTTTGCATGCCCGTGGAATGTAGTTCGTTTTTTGCCTGTGGCCGTGTCCCACAAGATCGCCGAATTGTCTGAAGATCCCGTAACCAGCTTTTTGCCGCCGTCGCCAAAGCACATGCTAATGACAGCCTGCGTATGGCCCTCGAAGGTCTTTACTTTTTTTTCCGTTGCGGTGTCCCACAGGATTGCGGTGTTGTCACTGGATCCCGTGGCCAGTCGCTTGCCGTCCGGGCTCAAACACACGCACCTAACGTCGCCGCTATGTCCGGCAAAAGTTTTGACCTTTTTCCCAGTGGATGTCTCCCACAGGATGGCCGTCCTGTCCTTAGACGCCGTGGCCAGCTGTTTGCCGTCGGCGCTCAATGTCACTGCACGAATCGAGTCGGCGTGCCCCTTAAATGTCTTGAGCATCCGGCCCGAAGCCGCTTCCCACAAAATCGCCAACTTGTCATTGGCGCCAGTGGCCAGGTACTTGCCGTCAGCGCTTAAGTTCACGCATGATAACTCCTCCCTATGGCCATAGAACCTGCGAATCTGCTTGCCTGTAGACATATCCCAAAGTATCGCCGTGCCATCCCATGACGCCGTGGCGAGGTATTTGGTGTCGGCGGTCAAACTCACGCTCACGATGCTGTGAGTATGTCCTGTGGGCAAGATAGGTTCCAACCGTGGCGGCCCGCCCGGCACCGGCCCAGCGCCAAACACCAGCAACCCGCCGCCAAGCAAAAGTTCCAAGTTAGACATGCGCCGGCTCTCCGAGAATTCGGTGTTAGATCATCTACCACACCAAACGCAATTTCACTCCGATTTTCAGCCACCGAATTTTAGGTGTTGTTGGGAATCCACTAATCATACTCTTTGCCGCTCTCATATTCTCCCCCC
>DASRAT010000841.1:0-3737 GCA_035638015.1 Gemmataceae bacterium
TGTGCGGGTTTAACAATCTCGATCAATACCTGGCCGGCCATCCTTTCTTCGGCGCGGTCGTGGGTCGCGTGGCCGGTCGAATCACCGGTGGGAAGTTCACGCTGGACGGCAAGACCTACTCGCTCGCGGTGAACGAGCCGCCGAATCATCTGCACGGCGGCATCGCCGGGTTCGACAAAAAAGTCTGGATCGTCGACGGCACGACGGCCAACTCCGTTTCGATGCTCTACACCAGCCCCGATGGCGAAGAAGGCTTCCCCGGCAAGCTCGACATCACGGTGACTTACACACTGAATGACAAGAACGAATTGCGCATCGATTACAAGGCCACCACCGACAAAGCAACGCCGGTGAATCTGACCAATCATAGCTATTTCAACCTGGCCGGCGCGGGCGCTCCGACGGTGCTGGATCACGAACTGACCCTGGCCGCGGACAGTTACACGCCGACGGACAATAACCTGATCCCCACCGGCAAGATCGCATCGGTCAAAGGCACCCCGCTCGATTTCACGCAAATGCACACGATTGGCGAGCGGATCAAGGAACTGCAAAAAGGCCCGATCAAGGGTTACGATCACAACTTTGTGCTGAGCAAACGCGAAGCGGAGCCGACGATGGCCGCCAAACTGCGTCATCCTGGCTCAGGCCGCACGTTGACCGTGTTGACCACGCAACCAGCCGTGCAGATTTATTCCGGCATCGGTTTGAGTGGCCAGACTGGCAAAGACGGCAAGAAGTATGCTGCACAAAGCGCGGTTTGCTTGGAAACGCAGCATTTCCCGGACTCGGTTAATCAACCCGCGTTTCCGAATACGGTTTTGCGGCCGGGTGAGACCTATCGGCAGACGTGCATTTTTGCCTTGTCGAATTAGCGGATCTGCCAGGTTCTTAGATTATGGAAGGTACAGCCGGCCTGTGCCGAGGAGACTGTCGATTCGCTGAAGATAGTCGATCAGCGTTTCGACAACCTCCTCGGCATAGGAACGGCTCGCATTGAGTTGATCTACGTCACCGATTGTGAAAACAGGAAGCGAATCAAGCCGATTGCGCGACCGGAGTGTCGCTTCAAGAGAGTCGGGGCCGCCAAGGCTACGATTGCCTGTTATCAATACTAACTGTGAGGCTTGGCAGCAGTCCCACACCTCGCTGTCCTTCGCTGTCGGCAGCAGGCCGACATCTTGAAAGTGCAGCACTGGCAGGTTCAGGTCTTGCCAGAACTCAACCCAGGGTTCGAGTTGAGCAACGGCAGCGATGTAGTCCACTTGGCTGCGCACGTCGTTATCAGCCAGGACGCCGTTGACCATTTTGATTCTTTTGCCGTTGACGGAGGGTTTCTTTCATTCGAGCAAGCCGCACTTCCCGCGGTTCGACCGGAAACTTCAGCCGTTGCAGCCGAATTTGTTCAGCAATATGCGCGCGAATGCGGCAATCCTCGTCGTCCAATTCAGCTTGGTGTTTCCGATAGTAGTCATCAACGACCACAAGCTCGTCTCTGCTGAGGGCGGGCATCAAGCGAAGTATTTCCTCGTGTGAATAGCCGCGTTGAAAATAGGGCACCAGGTCTTGGACCGTAATGCGACTGGTGGAAAGTTGGAGGCCGCGGCCGCAGTCAACGATTTCGATGGCAGGCATGACTCGGAGATCCATTGGGTAACGCCATGTGGGTTAAGTGTTAGTATACCACAGACGCATGGACATGATTGAAGTCAAAACGTATTCACAAACCGCCCCGCGCCCGTCGCCATGTCGCGCGCCATCGTGTACTGGTGGTAATGCAACCCACACTTGATGAGATAAAGCGTCAGCAAGTTAGGATCAGGCCGCGCCTTTAGCAACCGCCAAAGCCGTTTGCGATATTCCTTGCGCAGCACCGGATCGGGCACACAGCGCATTAAGCGCGTGAACAGCACCGCCGACGCGGCAACATTCTTCGTCTGCATCTTGAGCCACGACCACGGGTGTTTCTTCCAATACTTGACCACACCCTGGCAAAACGGCATTCGCTGCTTGAGATACAAATCCTCCAACCGGCCGAAATACGCCTCCGGTTGGTAAACCGCTTCCATGACGCGGATATAGCCGTCGCGCAATTCCTCGCGGCTCATCTGGGCGGGAATGACATTGGTGCCAAACTCCGGCACATCGGACGGATCGAGCCGCCCTTCCTTGGCCAATCGCGCATGCAACGGCGTCTTGGGGATGGCATGCAACATTCCGATCATCGCCGTGGCAATACGCGCTTCCTTGAGAAACTCCTCCTGAGCCGCGAAGATTGTCGGATCGTCATGGTCGAAGCCCATGATCATGCCGCACCACACCTCGATGCCGGCATTCTGAATCTTGTGCACCCGATCAAGAATGGTGCCGCCCGCCGGCCGCACGTTTTGAAACTTCTTGGTCTCCCGCAGCGATTTCTCATTGGGGCTTTCGATGCCGATAAAAACACTAATGATGTTCGCATCGATCATCAGTTGAATTAATTCATCATCCTCGGCCAAATCGAGCGACGCCTCGGTGAAGAAATCAAACGGATAGCCATGCTTCTTCTGATACGCAATCAAATCGCGCAGCAGCACCTTGACCGCCTTCTTGTTGCCGATCAAATTGTCATCCACGATAAACGCGATGTCGATCTTCTGCGCCCGCAGCGCCTCCAGCTCCTTGATGATTTGTTCGCTCGTCTTGAGCCGTGGCTTACGGCCAAACGTCACAATAATGTCGCAAAACTCACACTGAAACGGGCAGCCACGCGAAAACTGTAAACTGCCAAACAAATAATGATGCATCTTCAGCAGATCGAACCGCGGCGTCGGCAGCTTCGTCATATCGCTCTTTTCTGTCTGCTCATAACGCCGCGCATGACTGCCTTGTTTCCACTCCTCCAAAAACCGCGGCCAGGTCTCCTCCGCCTCACCGACAAAAATGACATCCGCCAGCTCGCCAAAATAATCCTCCTGCACGCTCACCCACGGCCCGCCCACCACCGTGAACACGCCCCGCTCTTTGAGCTCCGTCAGAATCTCCACCATCCGGTGACGCTGCACACTCATCCCCGTGACGCCGACGATATCCGCCCGAGCAACGCGGTCCCACGGAATCACCTCGATATTCTCATCTATGAGCGTGATCGTATGCTCGCCCGGCGTCAGCGCTGCCAACAGCGGCAAGCACGCCACCGGCATATTGGCCCGCTTGCCGGTCAACGGCAACGCGTGCTCCATGCCCCAGTAGGAAATCTCAAAACGCGGATTGATAAGGACGATGTCAGCCATGACTCTGCCAATCCTTGGCAAGATGGACGGAATGGGCAAAAGGCGCACCGCCGCTGTCCCTGCGAATAGCGGTGGGGGAGTTTACTCGGCCCAGCAGATTGGCTCAAGGGGAAATCCCAAGCCCGTTGTCCCCGTGTTTTCTCGAACACTGCCAAGACCGCCAAGGCCGCCAACTTCCACACGGGCTACTCACCGGCGGCCTTTGCAACTCCCTTGCTCAATAAAATCGAACAACCCGCCTCCCCAATAATAAGTCGCGCAGCCTGGCCGCCACCAGCGTATAATGACGCCTGCCAAAACCTCCGCCCCACCTGACGAGGACAAAACAATGTCCCGCCGTCGAGTCCCGCCGCTTGCCATTTTGATACTCTGTCTCCAAGCCATTTGCGCTTTCGCGCTTGCCGCTGATAACACAGTGCAACCCCCACCCCCAGACGAGACCTTGCCGCCCGGCGCCACCGC
>DASRAT010000842.1:0-3922 GCA_035638015.1 Gemmataceae bacterium
AGGCGGAGACAAGCTCCTTATTAGCGACGGTTGGCAGGCCCAATCTCACATCGGCCTGCGTGTCCCTGAGAAAAATCCGGCTGCGAGAAAGTTGGAGCCAATTGCGAGCGTCGGCGTCGTTTTACACTTGGCTGATGTTGAGCCTGGGGCTGAATTAATAATCGAACTCAATGACAAAAACCATCCCAAGGTCAGGGTTCAGCTAAAAGATGTATTTGCCGGGAAGACTCAAATCCTGTGGTTTGGTGCAGGGGCTGTCCGTCTGATTTCCACTTCAACGTTAGTTAATAATGCCCAAACCGAAGATGATTTTCCGGCAGCGGCATACGGCCCAGATGGAACGCTGTGGGTTGCATACACAAGCTACACCTTGCTTGATGAGGGACGCCGAATCGAACAACAAAACTTGTCAATTTGGCCAGAAAACTTTAAGAGTTATTATACCCCGGGTTTTAGAGACCAACTTTGGCTGAAGGCATATCGGGCCGGCAAGTGGACCACGGCCATTCCGGTGACCGGATCTGCCGAAAGCATTGTTCGCTGTGCTGTCGCCGTCGAGGATAATGGCAATGTTTGTGTCGTTTATAGCGCAATGCGATATGGCAGGCACGACCTCTTTTACCGCAGTCATGATCCTAAGACCGGGAAATGGCACAGTGAAACCAGACTGACTCAAAAAGGCCTTGCCAATTTGTCCCCTGTGGCGTGCACCAAGCGGGACGGGTCACTGTGTATTGCATTTCAGCATTGGACCCAAACCCACGCCACCACAGGACTAATCAGCGGGCGTGCCGGCAGTTTTGGTCCGCTTACAATGCCAAGCGGCAAGCGCAATGTTTGGAGTGTGGGGCTCGTGGCTGATGGGGCTGGCAACACAACTGTGGTGTTTGATACTTATGAGGCAGGTGACTTTGACATTGGACTAGCCGACGTAGTCAATGCAAAGCCTGCGTCAACAATGGTAACGGACACGGCTCGTTTTGAGGCTCGGCCGTCTGGTGTCTATGATTCAAAAGGTCGCTTGTGGATTGCGTATGAGGAGGGCCCCCAGCGTTGGGGCAAAGACTACGGGGCGCTTGACAACAAAGGCGGACATCCACTTTACGACGAACGGCACATCCGCGTTATCTGCCGTGACACTAATGGCCAGCTTTATCAGCCGGTGGCCAAATTGCCCCAATCTCGCATGTCTTATCCCGTATTGCCTTTCGATTCGGTGAGAATGCATAGCTATGAAAGCGCAGCTAGATATGCCTATCCCCACCTTGGCGTCGATGGCAAGGGACAATTATGGTTGACCTATCGACAAGGCTTTGGCTCGCGTTTTACCTCGCATCCGGGGTCGTATTGGCTCACATTCGCTCGTCGCCTTGAAGGTGACACGTGGAGCGAACCAATAGAGCTCCACCATTCCGATGGACTGCTTGACAACCGTCCTGCGTTGTTGCCACACAAGAACGGAGGTCTTGTCGTCATTCACAACACGGATGGTCGCTACACGACGCCAGAAGTCGTGCAAAACAAGGTTTATATGAGCGTCATAAGTCTTCCAGGCGAGGTAGCCGAGCCACAACTGGTGCCGCTTGCAAGCGAATCGCGTTCGCCAGTTGAAGCAGCAAAGGTCAAGAAAGAACGCGACACGGCTGCAGTAATGGAGGGGTACCGTGTCGACTCGGGGGGCAAAAGATTTCAGCTTCTGCGCGGCGAGTTTCATCGCCATACCGAGTTTTCGTTCGATGGGGGCGGTGAGGGTTCTTTGGACGACATGTTCCGGTACGCAATTGATGCGGCGGCATTGGATTGGATAGGAAATGGCGATCACGATGGCGGCGGCGGCCGCGAGTATGCCTGGTGGCTAATCCAGAAATTCACCGATGCTTACCATCTTCCAGATCTGTTCACAACCATGTTTTCCTATGAACGCAGCGTGCCTTATCCCCATGGCCATCGCAACTGTATGTTTGCCAAGCGTGGGGTGCGAACGTTGCCCAGGCTGCTGCCTGCCGAAAACGAAGCAACAGTGGCTGGCGTTAGCCTTGATGACACCAAAATGCTTTATCGTTATTTGCACGAAATGGACGGCCTGTGCGCGGCGCACTCCACTGCGACCAATATGGGCACGGACTGGCGTGACAACGACCCCGTTGCGGAGCCGATCGTCGAGATTTATCAGGGCGACCGCATGTCCTATGAGGTAGAAGGGGCGCCCCGCGCGGGCTACAAAGCGGGCACCGGCAAGTTGCCAGTCAATGTTGCCGGTTGGTATCCTTTTGGTTATGTGGACCTCGCCTTAAAAAAGGGCTACAAGCTGGGCTTCCAGGCATCCAGTGACCATTGGTCAACGCACATCTCGTTCTTCGTGATCTTGTCCGAAAAACGCGATCGCGAGAGTTTACTTGCCGCCGTCCGCAAACGCCATTGTTATGGGGCGACCGACAATATCATCGTCAATTTGCGAAGTGGCCCTTTTGTCATGGGCGACGAATTCAAGGCCAGTGGCGCCCCCAAGCTGGACATTGAAGTGATCGGGACCAACACTATTGCCAAAATCGACATCCTGCGGGACAGCGAGGTAGTGCAAACCATATACCCGAAAGCCGACAGGTACACCGGCAATTGGACGGATCTTCGTCCAGCCGCCGGCACGCATTATTATTATATTCGCGTCCTCCAGACCGACGAACAACTTGCCTGGGCATCACCGATGTGGATAACGTCTTGATGACCAACTCAGTAAAGAAACAATTGGCAGCCGTCCTTAGGTATGCAATAGGGATCGGCTTACTGGCAGGTGTGATCTGGCGGTGCTGGGGCGCCGACGGCGAGGGGCCTGGCTTTGTTCAAGCCCTCCAAAGGCCAATCGCGATCATCTCCCTGTTGCTCGCGGCAATCGCATTTCTTGCCAGCATCCTCATTACCTATTGCAGGTGGTACGTTCTGGTTCGAGCCCAGGCGCTACCGTTCACCATGAGCGCCGCGATTCGTCTCGGGCTGATCGGTTTTTGCTTCAACATTTTTCTTCCAGGACCGGTTGGTGGCGACTTCGTCAAGGCCGCGTTCATCGCAGACGTGCAAGACCGCCGTACCGTTGCGGTGGCCACGGTAATCGTTGACCGCTTCGTAGGTCTAGGTGGCCTTTTTTTGATGGTTGCCTCGGTCGGCAGCGCGATCTGGCTTGCTGGCTGGATGGGGGAAATCGCCATTGCTGCTTCGGCGGCAGGTTATCTTGAGATGATGGTGTTGACCGCAATTGGCCTGGTCGTCAGTGGCATCGCAGCCTGGTGTACTGCGGGGTTGGTCTCAGTCGACGTGGCTGAGCGGCTTGCGTGCCGGTTTCAACGATTACCTATGCTAGGGGGAATTGCTGCGGAACTGTGGCGAGCGCTGCATACCTACCGCCGAAACGGTAAGAGTATTGCCTTAGCACTGCTATTGTCCGTGATTGGCCATATGGGCTTCGTGCTTTCTTTTTATTTCGCCGCATGCACGTTGACCCCTGTGGACCACATCCCAACGCTCCTCGCGCATGTCCTAATTCTCCCCATTGCCACTGCAATCGGCGCTGGTTTCCCGTCGCCTGGCGGCGTAGGTGGCAAGGAGTTAGCCATCAGCATGCTTTATGAATTGATTGGCTACACCTCGGCAGCTGGTGTGCTAGGCGCCTTGATCCAACGCGGCATTATGTGGGCACTCGGTTTGCTCGGATTAATGATCTATTTAGGCCTCCCTGTGATCCAAAGGAAACGCCAACGAACGATATGATATTCGTCAAGTCAATCCCGCACCAATCAATTCAACATGCGCCGACGCACTGCAACGGGAGCGCCGCTGCATCTATTCCCTTGCTGAGTGTCACCCTTTTTTCTGGTCCATGTGGTATGAGAGTCTAACCGCCCTGAAGGGCAGGAGGACTCTCGATGCA
>DASRAT010000843.1:0-5338 GCA_035638015.1 Gemmataceae bacterium
CCAGGCGACAAACACCATCATCAACGATGATGGGCCGACGATTTCGATTTACAGTGCCTCGGTAAATGAAGGCAATTCCGGCGTTTCCCAGATGAACTTCACGGTCATGCTGTCCACCACCAGCGCCGTGCCCGTCACGGTAAGCTATGCCTCGTCGGACAATGGCTCGTCCACCGCGGGCAGTGATTATCAAGCCGTCAGCGGCCTCTTGACTTTCGCACCGGGACAAACCTCACAAACCATCTCGGTCAATGTCCTCGGCGACACGCTCTATGAGGGCAATGAAACGTTCTACCTCCGCATTTCCGACGGCACCAACGGCACGGTAGGCACGACCAATTACCTGGGCATCGGCACGATCAACAATGACGACGCGGCTCCAGCGCTCACCATCAACGACGTTTCCCTGACTGTGGGCAACACCGGCTCGACGAATGCCACGTTCACAATCAGCCTGTCGGCGGCCAGCGGCCTGGGCGTCGGCGTATATTACAATACGATAGCCGGCACCGCTACCTCGGGCACCGATTATTTCAGCACCAGCAATTACCTGTTCATTCCTGCGGGCCAAACCAGCGCCACGGTTTCCATCGGCGTGCTGGGCGACACGCTCAAAGAAGCCAATGAGACCTTTATCGTAAACCTCTATAATCCGTCGAACGCGACCTTGGCTCGATCCCAGGGCACGGCCACCATCATGGACGACGATCCCAACGGCGCTATCGAGTTGTCTCCGGCAGTCACCGGCGAAGCCATCGACTATACCGGCAGCGGCGTCTTCACCGTTGCCTTCGTTAACAATACCAACGTGTCGGTACGCCGTTACTTTTCTCCGGGAACAGGTCAACCCTACGACGACCGCGGGCTATTCGAATACAACCTCGCCGCAGTGGCCGGTCAGCAAACAGGCAGCGTTTTGCTCAGGGTCTATGAAAACTCTTTTGCCTCCGCATCCCAGCAAATCCTGGTCTACGGCTATGCGGGCGACGGCGCCATCAGCACGGCCGACGGTTCGAGTCGAGGGGTGCTGCTCGGCTCGTTTGATCCGAAGGGGGGGACGGGCTGGCGAGTGGTCGCGCTCGACCTGGCGGGTGTCCAGTCATTGCTCGGCGCCTCGGGTTTCCTTGGAATACGCCTGGTGGGGACCTTCGACGGCAACACGTCGATTTCCACATCACCTAATAGCAATAACCAGCCGCTGGTCGATTTCGTCCCGGGCACGCCGCCGACGGTTCCCAATCTCAGCGTCAGCGATCCGAGCGTTGTGGAAGGATCGACGGCGGGCTTCACGTCGGCCATGACCTTCACGCTGACGCTGTCGCAGGCGTCGGCCACCCCCGTGACCGTCACCTATCAATTTGCGGACGGCACCGCCACCGTTGCCGGTGGCGACTACAGCCCGCCCAGTTACACCATTATTTTCAATGCTGGCGAAACACAGAAGACCGTCGATGTCAAAGTTTGGCAGGACAGTGCGATCGAGGCCGACGAGACGTTTATGTTCCAGGTGACCGGCGCGGCCAATGCCGCCATCGTCAAGGGCACGGGAACGGGCACGATTATCAACGACGATTTCCCCGTGGTTTCCGTTGCTCCCGCCACGGTCACCGAAGGCAACAGCGGCGTCAGCTATGCCGCGTTCACGATTTCCTTGTCGGCGCCCAGCCCGCAAAGCGTTTCGGTCAGCTACGCCACCAGCGACATCGTGAGCGTCGCCGGGCCTCCTGGCAATTACGCGACTGCCGGAGTCGACTATCAAGCCACATCGGGCACGGCGACATTCGCTCCGGGGCAAACCACTGTGACAGTCCTTGTTCCGGTCTTTGGCGACACCGCAGTGGAACCGGACGAACTGTTCGCGTTTGGCCTGTCCAATCCGGTGCACGGCAGGTTTGTCAATTACACGTACGTCAGCGGCGCGACAATTGCCAACGACGATGTGCCCGCCGTTTCGGTCGCCGACGCGACCGTCGCCGAAGGCAACAACGGCACCACTGCTGTCACTTTCACCGTGACACTCGATCAGGCTGGCCTGGCGCCCGTTACGGTTAACTACCAGACTGCGGATGGCACAGCAACCGCCGGCAGCGATTATCAAGCGGCCTCGGGCACCCTCACATTCAACCCCGGACAATCGCAAAAGACGATCACGGTGCTCGTCAACGGTGACACGTTGGCCGAAAATGGCGAGACGTTCTTCGTGAACCTGTCGTCGGTGTCAGGCGGCACACTGGCCCAGGGCCAGGCGACGGGCACCATCGACAATGACGACCATGCCCCCGTGGCCAATGCCGGCCCGGACCAGACCGCTGATGAAGCCACGGTTGTCACCTTCGACGCCAACGGTTCCAGCGACGCGGACAACGACACTCTCACGTTCACCTGGAATTTCGGCGACGGCGGCAGCGACAGTGGCGTCGCCCCGACACATACCTTCAGCGACAACGGCATCTACACCGTAACACTCACCGCCTCCGATGGTGTCAATACATCCGCGTCCACCATGACAGTCACCGTAGCGAACGTGGCGCCGATCTCGTTCGTGAGCGGTCCCGTGGACGGAGTACGCGGCCAACAGCGCGACTTCACGTTCTCAGCGACGGACGTCTCGGCGCCTGACCAGGCGGCCTCGTTCAGCTACCAGATCGATTGGGGTGACGGCACAACGCAGACGGTCGAGGGACCGGCATCCGGCTCGTCCGTCGCCCATGTCTACGCGGACACTGGATCTTACGCAGTGTCCGTCACTGCGACCGACAAGGACAGTGGCGTCAGTTCAGTGGCCACGGCGGCTGTTACCATCGCAAGTGTCCAGTTGCAAGGCGGCGATCTGTACATCGGAGGCACCACCGGCGACGATCAGATTATCGTGCAGCCGGCCGACGCCTCGGGCGGGCTTGAAATATTTATCAATGGCGAGGATCAAGGTACGTTCACACCTACCGGCAAAGTTGTCGTCTTCGGCCAGGCCGGCGACGATGTCATTCAGCTAGCAGCCCTGCCCACGGCCGACGGCGGCAGCATTCCGTTCACCTCCGCGGCGGTGGTCTTTGGCGGCGACGGCAATGACACGATCGATGCCTCCGGCGCCAGCGCTGGTGTGATTCTGGTTGGCGGGGCAGGTAACGACACCTTGCTGGGCGGAAGCGGCTCCGACGTATTAATCGGCGGCAGCGGCGCGGATACCTTGCACGGCGGCGCTGGCGACGACCTCCTGGTCGGCGGCGCCAGCGCGTACGATGCGAATCTACTCGCACTGGCCCTGCTCAGCTCCGAATGGAGCCGCACCGATGCCGATTACCAAACCCGCATCGATCACCTCAACGGCACTGCGGTCGGCGGCATCAATGGCAACGTCGTGCTTGACGGACAATCGGTGTTTGCAGACGGCGTGCCCGCCGACGTTTGGGGCGAGGCGGGCCAAGACTGGTTCGTACTCGCCGGCGGAACCATTCCAGATCGAGCCAATGACCTGGAGATTGGCGAGAGCGTCACATCACTTTAGGCAAGGGTTTTCCCAAATTCGCTGTCGGTGTCAGCAGGAAACACGCGTTCGCATGAGGAAGGCCGTCCGCGTTGTAACAAAAACCCCGGCCGGGAGGCCGGGGTTTTTGTTGCGTAAAACCTCCGCGGAATATTTCTCGATGTATCATCGCAAGGCCGACAGCGGCTTGGATTTTTGTTGCTGACAATTCGCGACTGGTTATCATCAACGAGGATGCAGGTCAATAACAGGTTTGCCGGCGGAGGGCAGTTGCATTTGGCCCTTCGGCTCAAGAAGTGGAGTGCCTGCAGCAAACTGGCCACGCGCATCATGGTGAATCGTGCCTCAAGCCGCAGGCGTTCGGCACCAGAGGGCATAGCGAAAGGGCAGCCATGAAAATCGTTGTCATCGGCGGAAGCGGTCTGATCGGAAAAAAGGTCGTTACGAACCTTCTTCAGCGCGGCCACGAGGTCGTGGCGGCATCACCCTCATCGGGTGTCAACACCGTCACTGGCGAGGGACTGGCGCAAGCGCTGGCCGGCGCTCAGGTGGTCGTCGACGTTGCGAATGCGCCTTCGTGGGAGGACAACGCAGTCCTGGCGTTTTTCGAGACCTCAGGTCGCAATCTCTTGGCCGCGGAAGCCGCCGCGGGCGTCGGCCATCATGTGGCGTTGTCGGTTGTCGGCACCGACCGCCTGCTCGCGAGCGGTTACTTCCGCGCCAAGATGGCACAGGAAAAACTAATCAAGGGTTCCTCGATTCCATTCACGATCGTGCGTGCCACGCAGTTCTTCGAGTTCGTGGGTGGTATCGCCCAATCGGCGACTGACGGACAGACGGTGCGGCTGCCACCGGCTCTGATGCAGCCCATTGTGTCGGATGACGTCGCCGCCGTCATGGCCGATGTGGCCCTCGCTCAGCCATTGAACGGCACGTTCGATCTGGCCGGTCCCGAACCGATCCGCCAAGACGAACTCGTGCGCCAATTTCTGAATGCAACCGGTGACACACGGACGGTCGTCACCGATCCCAAGGCGCTCTACTACGGCATTGCGGTGAACGATCAAAGCCTCACGCCAGGCGATCACCCGCGCCTCGGCTCGACACGCTTCAAGGACTGGCTCAGCAACAACGCCAAACGAGGTGCTGCAGCAGCCAGTCCAACGAAATAAAGTAAATCGCGACTTGAGCCGTCAACCCGCTTAGGGCGGCTGCCACATTGTGTCGTTCGCCGGCGCCGGCTGAAAGGTATTTTCATGGCGGAAGCAGCGCTGATTCGACCGGCCGTGAGGACTGACGTGCCCGATCTCTGCAGGCTCGCCGAGCTTCTTGCCCTCCAACACGCCGCCTACGACCCCGCGCGCTACCGGCTGCCAAAGTCGGTCGCCGATGCCTATGCGGACCTGTTGAACGAGCAACTCGGCCGAAAGGACGCGGTGGTTTTGGTGGCTGAGGATTCCGGCGTGCTGGTCGGGTACGCCTTCGCCCGCGTCGAGCCGCCGAGCCTGGTGTCCCTGACCAGCACGGCGGGGTGGATTCATGACCTGTATGTCGTGGCAGAGGGTCGCGGCCGTGGGACCGGGGCGCGTCTGCTCGACGCGGCGATCCAGGCACTTGCCGATTTGGGTGTGGCAGATGTCCTGCTTGGAGTGGCCGCCCAAAACGAGGCGGCGGCAGCCCTGTTTCGGCGGCGCGGGTTCCGGCCAGCGCTGCAAGAGATGGCGCTGCACCTGGGCGACGTTCGCGGCGAACCAGGGGCATAAGCTGACTGTGGCGACAATAGCTGTCCCGGAGTCGAGGCTTCCCAGTCGCCGCGGCAGGTGAGCTTGGCCGTTCGACCTAAAGCGGGCCACT
>DASRAT010000844.1:0-3339 GCA_035638015.1 Gemmataceae bacterium
TTTCTCCCCCGACGGTCGCCTCTTGGCATCGGCCAGCTTTGACAGAACGGTTTTAATTTGGGACATGGCCATTGGGGATGGCGTCGAGATGCTGCTCTACCAAAGCCGGTAGTTTTCAACCAGCAGTGAATCGCCGCTTCATGAAAGTTGTCCGGAAGCTGGGTTTCGTTGCAGGGACGTCAGTTCCGGCACTTTCATTTGGCGGCAGCGAAATCTGGTGAGATTAAGTATGCAGCCCGGCAACCGTCCACATCCTGCGGCCTAAAGGACGGCCGCCAGCCCGCAACTGCTGAGGCGTAGAACACGACGCAGTGCTCGTCAAAAAAGGTGATGGTCCGGAAAGCAGGAATTGTGCCTCTTTTCGCAAAACATGGAGATTGAATGGTGTTTTCAGCAAGTTGAGTATCAACAAGGATGACGAACTGGTTTACTGCGGTTTACTTCGGATCTTCGGTAATTGTCTGATGCATAGTTGATACCGAGTTGGAATCAGCGTGCACAATTGTAAGAGCGGCCAGCACCGAACAATTCGCAGGAGTGTCACATGGCTGTTTTTGATAGCAACGATAAAGACGCAGCAAACAAGATGCGAGCGATGCTTGGTCCGGGGCAAATTGACCAGCAAATCCGGCAGGCAATACAGACATGTTGGATGATGCTGCCCGAAGGCAAGAAAACAGTTGATGAATTAGAGTCGCAAATCAGGCGAATGGTAGATCGGGCATTAAAAGATATGCGTGACGACGCAGACCAGTTTTTGCTGGGAAAGTGATCAGCACATTTTCGGCACATTTGATTTTGGCAAGTTTCCCATAATATGCCGCTTTCGCCGCGGTGCATCATTCACCCGCATCGCCACTCCAAAAGGACCCCGTAAATCTTAGCACTGACCATTGGCCGTCTGGGCGAACATGACTTGAGAATCGGGCATTCGCCATGTCGGTGACGGCGCATTAATGAACCCACTTGCTACCAAGTGGGGCCCTTTCTTGCCTAATCAACTAGCGATGGAGGGCTGCTTGTGCGCTGGTAGTGACCAACGCCCCAGGCGCTCCCGCGGCCAGTGCCTCCAGCACTTGCCGAGCTTCCGGTGTCCCAATGCGTTCCAGCACCTCGATAGCTCGAACATTTCGCAGCCGTTCGCCTTGCAACACCATGCCGGTCATTTTGCCGCGCAAATCCTCCAGACGCATTTTCACTTCCAACGTCGGATTGGCCGTCAAGGCCTTGTCGAGACTGGGCACGATTCGTTCGCTGATCTTGAGCAATTCGATGTTCGCCTTTTCGCGCACCTTGAATTGCTTGTCGTCGAGTTGGCCAATCAGCTCGTCGATCCGTTTCTGCTCGACCACTACGGCCGGTTTCACTCTTTCCTTGATCCATACCGCTGCGTCCTTAGGCGCCGCCGCCAAATCGCCAATCGCGGAGAAGGCATTGACGGCGTCCATTTCGATTAGCGTCTGCCATGCTTTTTCGAGGTCGCCGGCTTGCAGCGCCTTGGCCGGCCACGCGAGCCGCTTGATCTTGGAGGCGTCCCAGATCAAGCCGGTGCCGTCCTGGCTTACGGTGGCGATGGTTTTGCCGTCGGGCGCGTAAGCCAGCGTGTACACCGGCTGGGTGTGGCCCTTGAAAACGGCCAGCTCTTTGCCGGTCAGGATGTCCCAAATGCGAACCGTGTTGTCCGCGCCGGCTTGAACAAACAAATGGCCATCAGGAGAAAACGCGAAACTGGTATAGACATCCGACGGTGGGACAAACCCCTTGGGCGGAGGCGGGTTGTTGCCAAAGATGCGGCGCGGCTTGGCGGCGGCCATCTCGATTATAGCGACCGTGCCATCGTACAGGTCCACGGCCACGCAGCGGCCGTCGGGGGAAAAGACGGCTCTTTCCGGAAACTCGCCGCCGCCATGTGTGACAGGCAGCGCCAAAGTCCCTATCTGCTTGGCGGATGTGGTGTCGAACACCGGCACGGTCGTTGGGCCGTTGCGGCCTCCGCAATAAGCCAATAATGTCTTGCCATCCGGCGAAAACACTACGCTCTGCAAGCCGTCGCTTCGCAATTTTCCGTCGACGACCAGCACCGCTTTGGGTTTGGTTCGATTCTTGGCAGCCGCGACGTCAAACAACTCGATCTTGGGCTCAAAGTCAAATCCGTTAAAGATTGCCAGAGTTTTGCCGTCATGGGAAAAGCGCAGCCGTGTCCACTGGACGTCTCTATCCACATTGATTTTGCCCATTTCCTTGCCGCTGGTTGCATCTCTCAGACTAACATCGCAACGGCCTGTTCCATCAGACTCGCCGTGGGCGAGAACTTTGCCGTCGGGACTGACGGCAAAGCACTCAAACCAACCGTTAATTTGTCCCGGCGAGTTCGCAAGGACATCGAATGAGGTGAGTTCTCGGCCCGTGGCAATTTCCCAGTTTTGCACGGAATGCCACTGCACTCCCAGCAGGTTTTTGCAGTCAGGCGTAAACTGAAGGGATCGCAAATCCAAGGGAGCGTTATTACGGAGGGTGATTTCCTTGCCGCCCAAGTCGATAAGCTTTGGTGCGCGCCACTCAGTCGCCATTCCGGCCAATACCATTGTCTTTCCATCAGGCGACAGCGAGACGTGTTCAGGTAATTGCGCCGCGTATTTGCGCAGTGCCTTAGGCGCCGGCCGCAAGGGTTTTCCCGTCATCTGAAAAACACAAAGACCGCACCCTGGAGCTGGTTTCTTCTGGCGAGCGCATCAACAGTTTTCCGGTTGCCACGTTCCAGAGCTGCAGTCGTTCGTCGCCGCCATCGCCACTGACCGCCAGGTGCTTTCCGTCTGCCGAAAAGGCAACATGACGGGGCTCGCGTTCCAAGCCAGAAAGAATTTGTTTGCTGCCTTTTTTCAGGTCCAGAATCGCGATTTCGTCGCGCGATCCCATGAGGATGTGGCCGCCGTCCACCGAAAAGCCATACAACTTTTGCCTGTTGCCGCTGGGCTGCCACGATTTGATTTCTTGGCGAGTTTTGGCATCCCACACGCGCAGGTTTTCATCGGAGCTTCTGCAAAGAACTTCGGTTCCATCAGGACTGAAGCCCAACTGCTGGGGATTGACCTTCGGGGGCAGCTTGACACGCCCGAGTTCTTTGCCGGTTTGCCAATCCCACCAGACGACGGCGCCAGCATCAGGCTCCTGGCGGGACAATCCCAAGGCCAACAAGGTCCCCTTGGGTGCAACCGCCAGGCAATCCGCGGCAATCTCGAATTTGCGCTGGAGCTTGCCGGTTTGTGTTTCCCACAAATAGACTGCTTGATCGTCATTGCTGATGAGCAGACTGCTATCCGGCGAAAAAAGACTTTGGCG
>DASRAT010000845.1:0-6227 GCA_035638015.1 Gemmataceae bacterium
CAGACCCTTAGCTTTGCGCCTCTCAAGGAAGTGAAGCCCGGTGAAACCCAGGTTTACGAAGTGTTCGCCACGGCCGTGAAGGCGGGCGACGCCAGGTGGAAAACGGTGCTGACGGCGGATCAATTGACCGCCGGTCCTGTAACAGAACAGGAAAGCACCAACATTTTTCGTGACGAGGATTCCGTGCGGCCAATGCCACCGGGACTGCAGACAGGGCGAACGCGGGCGAAATATTAACCACAGAGGCACAGAGACACAGAGAAAAACACGATCAAGGGAAGACTTTGGACTTGCATCACGTTGTAAATGGGACACCTCCTTGGTCGCTGTTTTTGGGTGAAAAGGCGTCTCCTTGATGGTTTTCGCTGTGTCTTTGTGCTCCTGTGGTTGTTAATGCGGGCTACGCCGCCGGCGGCGTTTAACCTTCGCCGCCGAGGTCGATCCATTCGGTTTCCCAATCAACTTCGTTCATTACGTCCATGTGCGTCATAGCTAGACTCCTTTCGTGGGTCATTGTTATCGGACTGTCATAACCGTACGCCAGTTTGCATTGTGATTTTGCCGAAAGCGGATTGCATCGTCGCTTTGGAGGGGGTCGTTGTGGACTTGGCGGGTCTCGCTGCCACGCGGCGGTTTGCCGTTGAACCAGCCGGCCTTGTGCATGCCGAAAGCGCTTGCGGTGAAGGTGAGGAGGGCCGCGCACACCAGGGCCGTGGTCTTGATCATGGACTGACTCCTTGTCCGTCGGGGCCGCCGCATCCTGCGGCAGTTTTGGCAAATGTTCTCGCCAGTGCGAGTCGCGAGTTGCAAACAGAAACGAAACAGTGAACTGCTTCGACTTGATGGGAAACGATAAAGCAAGGCCCGTGCCAATGGCGGCGCTGGCAATCTGTTTTGTTTTAACTGCAATGATGATAATGAGTTGCAGTGATTGGTAATCTGGGGAGGGCTTTGTAAGGGTTTGTCTTTTTGCAAAAAAGTCAAGCGGAATGTAGAAACTCCCTCGGCGGTTTTGTCTTTTTTACTTTTCGTTGCTTACTTTGTCTTCGTTGCCGTCCACGTCCAGTGGCGATCGCTGTTTTGCCGTACATCGCCCTGATCGAAACCGATCTTGCGGACCAATTCTCGGATCTCATCTAGTGTCAATGCGGCTCGAAGCGAATCCTCGAACATCTTTCGCTGGTGAGTGTTGGCGTCGCCGGCGTAAGTTTTTACAAGGTGCTTGACCGTGGCATCGTCTGCCGGCCGTAACAAATCACGAATGAAGATGGCGCCGCCGGGTTTGACGACGCGGGCGATCTCCTTGAGTACGGCCAGCGGCTCGGGAATGTGATGGACGATGCTATTGGACATGACGCCTTCGAAAGAGCCGTCCCCGAAGGGCAAGCGTTTGGCATCCGAGTGCTGCACTGTTATGCGGCCGCTGAAGCCGGAGCGAGCGACGTTGGCCTTGGCGGCGGAAATCATGTGGTGGGCGGCGTCAATGGCCAGGACATTTACGTCTGCAATTTGGCGGCATAGTTCGATGGGGATGAGAGCGGTGCCCGTGCCCAGATCAAGGACACGACCGGTGGGCTTCCAAAACGCGATCAAATCGGCGACGAAAGCGCGATTGACCTGGGCGTGGTCCATGCTGTCGTAATCGCGGGCCTCCTCGGCGGAGTCCATTACTTCGGGTTCGAAAAGGCGGGGGAGCATGAAGAAAGTCCGGTGTCCGGTGTCCGGTGTCCGGTGTCAGCCATGTGCCAACCTCGAACACCGAACGCCGAAGGGCAACTAGATAGCAGTTACTAAATGACGGTCTTGATTCTTCACATTTGGCTTGTGGCTTTTGACACCGGACGCCTGACACCGGACACCAGACGTTTCTTGAGACTGGCCACCGGATGTTTGCCGGCTCGTGCGTTCCTCGCGCAGCAAATCAAGCAACTCGGCCCGAATTTCGAAATCATTACAGCTGCTGCGATCCCATTCGCGGATGACGTGGGAAGTCGCGGGGTTAAGGCCGGCAACATGGTGCAGCCAGGTAATGCCCGCTTCCTGGGTTAGATGGGTGGTCGTCGGGTGATTCCAGGCGATCTGCGTCGCCAGACAGCCCTGGGGCACGGCACGCGTGAAGCTGCCGTGAATCAGCAGCGGACTGCCACTGCCCAAAAGCTCGATCAAGCGATTGAGGCCAACGTCGGTGATGTTCGGCAGCCACGCCGAGCGGAATTCATTGAGGGATTGTTGAGACAGCATGACGGGAACTCCTTGTTAGTAAAAAGGCGAACACCACGCCAAACTTAGGCCAGCCGAAACTCCCGCCAGGCGGCTCATGGGAATGAGCTTCCCCAGGGGGAGGTAGTATTTAGCGGAATCCCGAATGCGGGGTCAAAAAACCCCGCCGTTCGCAGGCGCGAAGCGGCGGGGCCGGAACAGAGAAGAGGCCATTGCTAATCCAGGAGGGTATCCCCCTTGATTTGGCGTGTCAAGGGGAATTCTGGGATTTCTTTCCCGCCGGCCGAAACGCATTGTATACATATGAATACTAATAGTCAAGATGCCCTTATAAGCACGGCGTTTTTCCGCGTGCTAGTATTGTTTGATGGCAATGACCGAACACGTGAAACTGGGTGAGATCCTCGTCGATCTCGGCATCCTGACGCCCGATCAGGTCGAGGATGTTTTGCGCGCCATTCGCAAGCGACCCGATCGCACCAAGTTTGGCCGTGTGGCCCGCGAGATGGGTCTTCTGCATGAGGAACACATCCTGGCCGCCCTGGCGGTGCAGATGCGCATGTTTCCCGGCATTCAAAAGCTCAGTCTGAAAAAACTCCTCAAAGAGCTACGGCAACCAGTCGGATGACGGTGTGCAACGAATCCTGCCCCAAGCCGGTCGTTTGGCTGGTCACACAATTTCGACGCAACACCATTGATAATAACAGGTTGCCAAGTTATTTTGCCTTTGTTGCACACGCCGCCAGAGAGGCAAATCCTGGCGGAATTGTGAGTCCCCCCCCTATGCAATGAAACGCATTTTTCCAGCTTTGTGTCAACTGTGCATTGTGTAAAGGCATCAACGGCTCGGCGTTATTTTTGTTAATCTCGACCCAATCGTTATCCGAAGAATAAATTGCCCCATCGCCACGGAGATTCCCGGCGAGCAGCCGCGTCATGGCGGCTCGCGCTGGTTCGTCCGTGGCCCTGGCTGTTTTCTTGGGAAACGAGGAGTCGCATGAACGCCAAGACGATCCTATCCGCGGCGCTGGTCCTGACCGCCCTGAGCATGAGAGCGGCCCAAGGACAGACTCCGGGCGCCAAAATTCCCGTGGAAATGGTGCCGCCACCATCTGGGGCTGGCCCGGTTGTGTTCGATGGCGTGCCGGGGCAGGCTCCGGCTCAGAACATGCAGTTGTCGAGCTGGATCACGGGAGACCGCTGCGGTTGCGGCGGGCCATGCGGCTGCAGCGGACCGATTCAGACCGAACTTTTCTTCCGGATCGGCCCGTCTTTGGTCGCCGGGCACGGCACCATCGCTGACGTGCTTCAAACCGGTTTGTACATGGGCGCCGGCGGCAAGTCTTTGTTCTTTGATCCCTCCGCCACCAGCGCCTGGACCGTCGAACTGAGCATTGCCAACATCAACAATCACGCTCACGCGCCGACGACATATACCGGTATTCCGCTCAACATTTTTGTGCCACAGAATCCCGCCAGCCCTGTAACGCCGCCGGATTCCACCGGCGCTTTGCCGCCGCAACGGGTGTTTTTTGGCAAAAACGGCGTGCCTGGCGTGACGGTGCGTGATTATAACCGGACGTTCTTCGACGTGGGCGGCGGCCGCGAGTATTATCTGTGCGGCTCGGCCGGCTGCGGTGCCCCGACTTGGCGGGTGGGTTGCGATACGGGCGGCCGCTGGGGCTCGGCCAACATCGATTTCAATGAAATACGCCATCGCAGCGACGTGATCGGCGGCGTCTGGCTGGCTGCTCACAGCGACATCGAAATCCCGTGCGGCTGCTGCATGATCCAGGGCGGTTTGCGCGTGGAGTATGCCTACACCTGGAGCGACATTCTTCAGATTCAGAACAAGAGCGACGTGCAGGATGTCAATATTCTGTTCAATCTGGGCATTCGGTTCTAGGCCGCTACGGGCTGACTCAACGCCTCACGTATCCGTAGGCAACATTCAACCACGGTCGGGAAATCATTTAACGCAATGGTGTTCGGCCCATCGCTTAGCGCCTCATCGGGCCGCGGATGCGTCTCCATGAACACACCGTCGCAGCCACAAGCCACGGCCGCCTTGGCCAGAAACGGCACCATGCGGCGATCTCCTCCCGAGCGGTCACCCTTGGCGGACGGCATTTGCACGCTGTGCGTGGCGTCAAAGATCACCGGCCTGCCCAATTCTTGCATCCACGGTATTGAACGCATGTCGCTGACCAACTGGCCATAGCCGAAGCTGGCGCCGCGTTCGGTTAAGAGCAGCCGGCGATTGCCGACTTCCTCCATTTTGCTGACCACGTGCCGCATGTCCCAGGGGGCCATGAACTGGCCCTTCTTGACATTGACCGCCGCGCCGGTTCGGCCCGCGGCCTGGATCAAGTCGGTTTGGCGTGCCAAAAATGCCGGGATTTGCAGTATATCGACGACCTGTGCTGCGGGTTCACATTGTTCGCGTTCATGAATGTCGGTCGTCACCGGCAGGCCGGTGTTTCGTTTGACGGCTTCCAGCGTTCGCAAACCTTCCTCAAGGCCAGGCCCGCGAAACGATTTGCCGGAGGTGCGATTGGCCTTGTCAAAGGAGGCCTTGAATACCAAAGGAATGTCCAGGCGCTCGGCGATCTCTTTGAGGTTGTCTGCGATGCGCAAAGTGAAATCGTGCGTTTCGATGACGCAGGGGCCAGCGATCCAAAGCAGCGGTTGGCCGGGGCCGACCAGGTAGTTACCAATGGAAACAGGCTCAGTGGCGGGCATTTTTGACCCTCCTTGCAGAATGGCAGTTGCTTTCTCCGGTCGCTTACGCTCCCGGCTCGCCGAGTCATGAGAATACGCTAAACGCCGTTTTCTGTCTGTGCCAAACAGGGAAAAAGACCCCTACATTCCGCACATGCCCTACCCACTGTCAGGCCTGTCCTCCCATCTTGACAAATTTGCCCCAACCACGTAATCCCCTGAAGCCACGCCTGCCGAAGATTGACGGCCCGTTTCGCTGCCCTGATTGTCTCCATGGATTGGAGCTACCGTGCACAACCTCAGATGGACCTGGATTCTGATTCTTTGCCTCTTCCCGTGGCAGCAAGCTTCTGCCACTGGCTGGCGCAAAGAAAACAACGACATCCTCTTCGTCAACAAGAAGTTGCACGGAGTGGTCATCGACCACACTGCGAATCACGGCGTTGACCGCCGCATCTGGTCGCAGGCGCTGTGCCAGCGCCGCGATCTCTATGTCTATTTGCCGCCCGGTTTTGATCCACGGCAAAGGTATCCGTTGATTCTCTGGTTCCACGGTTTCGCCCAGGATGAGCATGCATTTCTGACCGAAGTGGCCCCCAGGCTGGACGCCGCCATTTGCGCGGGCCTGTTGCCACCGATGATTGCCGTGGCGCCGGATGGCAGCCTCGAGGGCGAACCGTGCCACGCCAAACCGGGCAGTTTTTACATCAACAGCAAGGTGGGTAGGTTTGAAGACTATGTAATGACGGATGTCATGGGTTTTGTGCTGGCCAACTATCCGATCCGGCCCGAGCGAGGCGCTCATGTCATCGGCGGGTTGTCGATGGGCGGCTTTGGCGCCTATTCGCTGGGCATCAAGCATCGCGATTACTTTGGCGTCGTGGTCGGCATTTATCCGCCGCTTAACCTGCGCTGGATGGATGACAAGGGCCAGTATTTCACCAAGTTCGATCCCAATAACTGGGGTTGGAGAACGCAGGTTACTTCGAAGAACGAGGTGATCGCCAAGTTTTATGGCGGGCTGATCACCTTCACGGTGGGCCAGGTAATCGAGCCGATTTTTGGCCGCTCCGAGCAGGGATTGCAGGAGGTCATCAAGCACAATCCGATCGAAATGCTTGTCAGCCACGATTTGAAGCCGGGCGAACTGGAGATGTATGTGTGTTATGGCAAGAAGGATGAGTTTAATCTCGCGGCTCAAATCGAGAGTTTTTTGCACGTAGCCAAGCAGCGGGGGTTAGCGGTTGGCGTTGGTGTGGCGCCGGAAGGCCGCCATGACCTTGAAA
>DASRAT010000846.1:0-9699 GCA_035638015.1 Gemmataceae bacterium
GACAGCGACGACCTCAATGCCGAGATCCCGGCAAGCGCGGATCACTCGCAGAGCAATTTCGCCACGATTCGCGACCAGGATGCGTTGGAACATAAAAACGTCCGATGTCCGTTGTCCGTTGTCCGATGTCCGAAAGCCGTCCTGTTTTGACATCGGACATCGGACACCGGACACCGGACGATCTAGGCGGTTGGATCGACGCGAAACAGCACTTGATCAAACTCGACCGGCTGCGCGTTTTCGACCAGGATTTCGGTAATGACACCGCTGCATTCTGCCTGGATTTCGGTATACAGCTTCATCGCTTCGATGAGACAAACGACGGTCTTGGCATCGACACGCGAGCCAACCTTGACAAACACGTCGGTGTCGGGGCTTGGCCGCGCGTAGAAGGTGCCGGGCGTCGGGCTTTTGATGTCGATGAGCTTCTTGGTGGGAGCGTCAGGCGCGGCAGCTTTTGGCGCGGCGGGAACTGCCGAACTGGCCGGCAGCGGCGCAGGCGCGGGAGCGAACCCGGACATTGTGGTAACGGTGGTTTTCAGTGCGCCACGGCGAAGACGAATGCGTTGCTCGCCCTGGCGCAGGTCGATTTCCGATAGGTCATGCCGGCTCATCAGGGCGACCAGCGCCCGGATATTGGCCACGTCAAAGGGGCCTTCGGCTTTGGAGTCCTCGTCCGCCACTGGGTTTTCCTCAAGTTCTGGACCAATCCGAGCCGCAAGCGGCTATGTCTTTCGTAGGACAGGATTCCGATCCTGTCCCGGCAATTGGACAGGATCGGATTCCTGTCCCTCGGCCGCTTCGCGTCGCGGCTAAATATCCAAAAGCATGGCCGGCAGGTCTTTGGGAACGTGCGTTAGCACTTCGCAACCGTCCGGCGCAATCAGCACATCATCTTCGATCCGCACACCGCCCCAACCCGCCAGGTAAATGCCCGGCTCCACCGTGACGACCATCCCGGCTTCCAGGACGGTTTCAGTCCCGGCCCGCAGCCCTGGCATTTCATGCACTTGCATGCCGATGCCGTGCCCAGTGCTGTGCGTGAATTTCTCACCGTAACCGGCGTCCGTTATCACCTTGCGGGCAGCGGCGTCAATGTCACCCGACTTGACGCCGGGTCGGATCGCCGCAATCGCCGTCAGCTGGGCACGCAGCACAACGTCGTACACCTCTTGGAGTTGGTGCTCGACATCGCGGGCGGAAAGCCTTGACGTTTTACGGGGGATCAAAACGCGCGTCAAGTCGCTTTTGTAGAACCGGCCGCTGGCGCCCCAATCGACTAACAGAAGCTCCGACTCGCTGACACGGTTCGCCCCTGCCGGACAATGCGGCAAGGCGGCACGCAGACCGACGGCGGCGATGGTCGGAAAGCTGGTGCAGCGCCCGCCGGCCCTGCGAACATAAGATTCCATCGCATCGCTGAGATCCTTCTCGGAATCGTCAGCCCGGAGCATGGAGCGAAACATGTCGAAAGCCCGTTCGGCAATGCGAATCGCCTCACGAATTTGCTCGATTTCTGTCTCGTCTTTGACGGCCCGCATTTTTTCGATGCGGTTGTTGGCGGGTTTCCACTGGACCGTTTCGGCGGCGCTGTGAAGGCTTTCGAGATCGTTGACCGTCAGATGGCCGCTCTCGAAACCGACCGCCCTGGCGCCGAGCTTTGCGATTATCTCGCCGGTGGCTTCGTGAATCGGTTTGGATGACGGCCGGATATGCGCCTCCAGGCCGGGGCACTCCTCGGCCAGCTGCTCGGTGAAGCGGCCGTCGCTGACGAGAATGGAATGCTTGGGGCCGATGAGCAAATAGCTGCTTTCGCCGCTGAAGTTGGTCAGGTAGCTGACGTTGACGGGGTTGCTGACTACGAGCAAGTCGAGGCCTTCGTCGGCGAGGGCGCGGGCGAGGCGGGTGCGGCGATGAGGGAACTGATCCATAGGAACACACCAGGCCTATCGACATTGTTAAACCGAAAACTATGCACCTCATCTTCTTATGCCCGTTGCATGTCCAAATCGAGACTCCCGGGTTGGGCCATTCCAAGGTGCTCATCATTGACCCTGGAATAGCGACGGCGTCTAATGGCTAGGTCGGGAAAACTTCCGGAGTTGAAGTGGGCAGCCACCGAAGATTTTGACCAGGTCTGGCTCTACAAAAACGAGGCTTGCAACATGTTCTCGCAACGCACGGCAGTGATCATCTTGGCGTTGTTTCTTGTTCCAATCAGCCGTGCCTTTTCGGCGGAAGGCGCTTTACCAGCAACCTTCGCCAGGCAAGTGCAGCCGGCGGTCGACCAAGCCGGCGAGCCGCTGCCCAAGGGTGCCATTGCCAGGCTCGGCACCACCCGCCTGATGCACGACGGAGACGCCACCGCAGTGGCCTTTTCCCCTGATGGCAAAATCTTGGCTGCAAGCTGCTCTGGCAAAATCATTTTTTGGGACTCAGCAAGCGGCAAGCGGATTCGCCACCTGCCGATTGGCAGCGCGGGGTATCTGACCAGGCATTGCCTGGATTTTTCGCCCGACGGCAAGCTGTTGGCCGTGGCCCATCGCGATATCGGGGTCGCAGGCCCGCCACGCGATCAATACACGGGACAGGTCACTTATTGGGACGTAGCCACGGGCAAGCATGTGAGAAGTTTCAAAATGCCGACGAAGTTTTCGCCCGATAGTCCGCGCTTTTCTCCTGACGGCAAAAGCCTTGCCATCAGCAACAATCAGGAGATTTTGATGGCCGAGGCTGGGGATGGCGGCCAACGCTGGAAACAACGGATTGAAAAATCGATGATCTATGACTTTGTTTTTTCCCCAGACGGCAAAACCTTAGCCGTAAGTACATCTTCGGGCAATGTTCCGATTCAACTCTTGGACGTAGGCACCGGCCAGGTGCTTCGGACGCTGGAGCAACCCGTAGATCTTAGCGTTGGCCCGCTCGCCTTTTCACGGGACGGCAAGTCACTGGCTACTGTGACCTCCAATGGCGTGTTCGTTTGGGAAGTCGCGACAGGCAAGGTGCGAACGCAAATCGCGGCAAAAATGCGGATGGGTTGCGGGGCCGCCTTTGGGCCTGATAACAAAACCTTGATCGCGGCTACCTTTGATACTGAGGTGTTCATTTGGGATCTCGAAAAGAAAGAGGTGCGGTCGCGACATGGTCGCCTATTGAGCGTTGCCGGCACACGCGCCGTGTTGTCCCCTGACGGCAAAATGCTCGCGGTCGCAGCGTCGTATAGCAAAATCCATATTTGGGATGTGGCCGCAGGCAAGGAGATGTTCACAGACATTGTCGGGCATGATTCATGGGTACGCAGTTTAGCATTTTCGCCAGATGGCGGGATGCTAGCGTCGGGCGGCGATCTCTGGGAAACACGCCTTTGGGACACGAAAACCTGGAAGCCAGTCCGCAGTCTCGATACCAACGCCAACATGTTGTCTTTCAGCCCCGACGGCAAACAGCTGGTCGTCCTTCCGTTCGTGGCGACCAATTTTCCCACTCACAGTAGCGGCACTCCCAACAAGCCAATGTCGATTTGGGACGTTGGCACGGGCAAAGAAATAGCGACCTTTCCGGACCAAGGTGGCAAAGTGCGCTGGGGGACGTTGGTCCCAGGCGGCAAACGCCTGGTGTCGCTCGATGATATCAAGCTCGCGGCTTGGGATATCGCTAGTCGCAAACAGGTTTCCGAGTACATGTTGCCAACGGCAGCTAAGGGCGGTCGCACCACTGTGAATTTGATTGGTAATCCATTGCTAACTCACGACGGCAAAATCGCCCTTTTGGCGATTACCCAGGGAGACGGCGGAAGGAAAACGAAAACCGACATGCTTGCCATTGACCTTGAAAGCGGCAAAGGAAGATTGTTCATTCCAGGCAACGTTAGTACCCCACTCGCCCTTTCCCCGGATGGCAAGTTTTACGTATTTGGGCCGAGCAAAATCGGCCTACGAGACCTCGAAAAAGGCAACTTGATTGACGGGCTTGATCCGGATTTCGGCAAAGATCCTACTTGGCATAGTTCAATCGTGGCTTTCTCGTCAAACGGTCGCCTGCTTGCGAGCGCGCCGGGCTACTCGAAGGCTAGCGGCGGCGGAGACCGCGAAGCGCCCCGCGTCCGCCTTTGGGACGTGAAAACCGGCAAGGAAATCGCGTCCTTTACAGGTGATCACAGCTTCATCGCCTCACTGGCCTTTTCGCCCGATGGCAATCAACTTTTATCCGGCATGTGCAACGGCTCGATCCTGGTGTAGGACATTGCCAAGCGGGCCAAAGGGTTGCGACCGTAATAGGGATCTGCCGCCTCCTTGTTTTCCATCGCTAAAAAGCGGCGACAAGTCGCCGCACTCCAAAGTCACTCCTTCTTCGCCGCAATCACAATCTCTGCAAAATAAGTCTGTGCATCCGCCTTGGTCCACAGCGCCACCTTGCCTGCTTCCTTGAAGGAATCGTCCGTCAAATCAAACATCAGATTGCCATTGAGATAGCATTGAATCTTGTTGGCTTTTTGCACTACCCGGATGGTGTGCCATTTACCGCTTTCCGCTTTGACGTCCTTGGAGCCTAGCTCCTTGCGTTTGCCGTCAATGACGGTGTAAACGCGAAAATTGTCCTCGAGCGGGTTCATGCGGACGAGGTAGTAATTGTTGTTGTCCTTCATGCGCCAGGCGATGCCGCCGCCCTGATCGATTTTGCCCTCCATGGCTTTGAAGGAAATCGTCACGTCCACGTCCTTGTGATTGGTGTCTTCAAGCACACAAAGGTTGAAGATGGGGCTGGCGTTTTGTGATGTTTGGGCGAGCGCTTTGCCGCCGCCGGGGGCCGTCTTGTCTTCGACCACTTTCCAGACGCTGCCGTCGGCCTTGCCAGTGACGCCTGATTTCCAACCTGCCGGCATTTCGCCAATTTTGGATTTCTCAAAGGTCACTCGCCGCGGCGCGGGATCGCCGCCCAGGACCTGGGACGCGAACAACAGAATGGCTGTCAATGAAACTACTCGCATGGTGCATCCTCTTGGCTGGGGGTGAATCGAAACGCCTTTGTCGTCAGCACAGTAAAACAACACCGAAGGGTAGAAGCAACAATAAAGCAACTCCCGCCAGGCGCACGCGGCAGCCTTACAAGGTAACAATTGCGGCTTTCCCCGCTTTGGCGGTATGATACCGTGGACAAATGGCTCTGCCCAAGGAACCCGTCATGACGCGAAAACGATTGCTGGTGGGCGCCGCAGTGATGCTGGTGTTGGCCACGGCCGGGACGCTGACCCTATTCGGCTTCGGCCTATTGTCGCCGGCCACCGATTATCGGCCGGTGCCGCCGGGGCATCAAGAGATTGTCTTTTTGGCGCCGGCCACCAGCGGCGAGGCGTGGGAACGGCTCGTGGCCGCCGTGGATGTCTTGCATCAGGAATCGCTCAAGGCGAACGCCGGCACGCCGCGTCTCAACGTCTTCAAGCAACGGGCCTTTACCGATCTCACGGCCGATGTGCCCGAGGTCGCCATCTGGCCTGATGGCTTTGAGAACGCCAAGCTATGGATTCGCTGGTACAAGCTAAGCTCGGGGCATAACACCGAATCGTGGATTTCCAGCCTCACCGAACGGCCCACGCCTCCCCTGGCAGTCATCGGCGGCGACACTAGCCACCGGGCCTTAAGAGTGGGCGAGGCCCTGGAGCGCCATCGCAAAGATTGGCAAGCCGCGGCGCCGCTTTTTTTCATCACCACCGCGACAGCGGACCGTTACATTCCCAACAACACACCGAATGTCAGCACCATTGACGAGCGCTGGCCCAAGTTGATCGACGTTTACAAGGGCCGGAGCTTTCGCTTCTCATTCACCAACTCGCGCATGGCGGCCGCCGTGCTTGACTTCGTCCAAAGCCGCAACGAATTATGGCCAGCGCTTAAAGGAAAGACGAACCTTTATACGCTGCGCTGGGACGATGACAGTTTCTCCGCCGACCTGGCCGACCGCTTTGACGAAGTGTTCTTGGCGAAGTTTCCCAATGGTCAGGCCAGCGACTTTCACATCGAATACAGCGGCGGTGATTTTTTCCAGCCTAATCCGCGCGAGGCGTTCGTCGTCGGCCAAATACTACCCGAGCTCAAAGAGTATCATAAACTCCGTCAGTTCATGTTGTTGCCAGCCGATGCCGATCGGGCGCGGCGATTTCTGCGGACGGTGGTGCGCCGCTCCGATCCGGCGGACCTCAAGAACCTGATAGTGATGACCGGGGATTCACTGGGATTCAACACCATCTTTCGCGATCGCAATGTGTCCTGGAACATTCAGGATTTGCCGGTGCCGCTGGTGATGTTCAGCCATCGCAACCCCGTTTCCAAGGAGGTGGGTTTCGATGAGGCCAGCGCCTCCGGCGGCACAGGCACGGAAGACTTGTTGCTTTACCGCGATATCCTGGAAACGGTGCTGCTGACAGCGTACCAGGGCCAAAAGCTGACCGCATCCAGCGACGATCTGATTCGCGGGCTGCGCGAGCTTTGCTGGAGCAACGGCCGTGTCCAGCGGATGTCCAAAAACGACAAAACCACACCGTTGTTCAATCCGGGTGACGGCAATCGCAGCGATGGCACCGGCGAGCATATTATCGTTCTCTTGCCCGACTTGGGGCGCGGCGTGCCCCAGGCCACGATCGCGGTTTGGAATCTGGAGAGCAAACCCGATTTGCCGCCCGTCTGGGAACCGCTGCGCAAGCTGACCGTGACCTACGACGCCCAACTCCCAGACCGTCCCGATATTTGAAGCCACCTGTCGAGATGCCGCGCATGATTCTTCGCCGCTGTTGGCTTGTGCTTCGCGCCCTGGCCGTGCCCCTGTTGATGCTGGGCCTGGCTTATCTGCTGCTGCGCGAGCCGTTGATTTCCTGGCTGCAAGGCGACGAACTCTACGATCAGGAGGCCCTCACCGAATGGGTGCGCGAAGCACGCATTTACCAGACGGCACTGCCTGAACTGGCGGACAACTACCTTCATGCCAGGGACCATTACCTCGGTCTCAAAGCCAAGTCGGAAAGCGCTGACCCGAAGGTCCATCCGTCCCCCAGCGATCTGGATTTGGCACGGCAGCAAATGGAAACTGCACGCGAACAGATCAAGGTCCATGTGCAGGTGATGTGCGACGCGGTCACCAAGGTCTATCCGGGCCGGCTGCCGTTGTTTGCGGTTCCCTACAGTCTGACAATACGCTTTGACGACGCCCTGGGCGAAAAACCGCTGGTTTGGGACTCGGGCAAGCCGCGTCAGCTCAAACAGTACCGAGAATTGCCGCCGGTGCAAATCCACCCGCGTGGCGTTTGGGTCCAGATGCAGTATCAAGTGCACGTTTACGCGCGGCGTCAGTTAAGCGAACGCCAGGCCATGACACGCTGGCGCTGGCTCGGCGGTTTGGGACTGTTGCTGCTCAGCGTGGCCAGCGTCTGGTTTTTCCTGGGCTTGCGGCGTCAACGCTACCGGGAGTTGCGCCGCTTGCAAGCCGAACAGCAAGCCGGCGCTGCGGAGCGGCTGCATCTTCAGGAAGCCCTCAAACGCCAGGAGGCCGAGCAAAAGCAACAGGACGCGGAACGCACTGCCCTGGAGCTGCGCTCGCAGCTATTCGCCAACATCGGCATCATGGCCGGATCCTATGCCCATAACATCAAGAACTTGCTGGTCCGGCCCAACGATTTGCTTGGGCGTTGCCTGGAAGACGATGGACTGTCGCCCCAGCAGGGCCAAATGCTCCATGAAGTGCGCGACACCCTCGGGACCGTGACCGAGCGTTTGCAGCAAATCTTGCAAACCGTCCGCCGCGATCCGAGCCGGTCGGAGCGGGAGCGGCTCGACCTCAATGCCTTGACCCGCGAAATGCACCAAATGTGGCATGAAATGGCCGCCAGCAAATGGAAGATGGACCTTTACCTCGACCTGGCAGTTGCTGGCGAGCCTCTGTGGATCGAAGGCGACCATTCCCATTTGCAACAAGCGCTGGAAAACTTGCTTTTCAACGCCCGCGACGCCACGTTCGAGAAGCGCAACTATCTCCGCGACCAGGCACGAAAAGCCACCGACAAGAACGCTCCCCCGCCCGATGGCGACGGCTCACCGCAACGTCGCCAGGCGCTCATTGCCGCGGCCAGCTGGAAAGGGGAAGTGTACCTGCGTACCCGCCGCGAGGGGGACAAGGCTGTGCTGGAAATCGAAGACAACGGCATCGGCATGACCGAGGAAGTGCGTCGCCGCTGCAAGGATACGCACTTTTCCACCAAACGCAACAACGCCCTGTTCGCGGGCCTCAGCGCCGGCATGGGACTGGGCTTGTCCTTCGTGGCGGTGATCTTGGAGCATCACAAGGCGACCATGGAGGTTATTTCGGAACCGTTGCGAGGGGCGCAGTTCCGCGTCACATTCGCGGCGGCTCCGTAATACGAATCACGACAGAACGAAAGACGAAACCACGAAAAATAGGTTTTTTTCGTGGTTTCGTCTTTCGTTCTGTCGTGATTTGCATTTTCGCAGGTCAAAACTGATCCAGCCAAAAGTGGAAGCCGCTGTAGTACTTTTGCGGTTGCCACAATTCATAACGCCAGTTTGGTTCATGGAACGGCGGGAACGCCATGTACGCCGGCGGTGGCATGTAGGGCTGGCCCTGGGCTTCCGGCCAACGCGGACCGGTCATCGGCCAATAGTTGTGAGGAAAGTAGTAGTAGGGGTAGTAATAGAAGTTGTTGAGCTGGTAAGCCTGTGTTGGATTATTGTACAGGTTCGGCTGATAGTAGCCGTAAGGTATCTGGGCTTGGGCATCGGCGGTCACCAGAGCCAGACCACCCAAGACGGCCAAAGCGGCCGTCAGTAAGCGGAACTTCATCGGCTGTCCTCCTGACAAGCATTTCATTGCGGGGTAGCGTCCAAGCCACTCTACCCCACCTTCCCATGCTCCGCGACTTTTCGCGGCCAAAGCTGCTCGTTTCTTGCGGTTAAGCGGGCAAGTTGGTCCTATTGCGAAGGGCTTAACAGCAGTGAGAGTATAACAATGGGTAAAAAAGAGAAAAAAAATCGAATATATCGAAGGGGTAAAATTTAGAGAATGGCTAAGATTTTTCTTGCCTCCATAATATCGCTCCGGTATAAATCTCCCTCTCGTTAACCAGTTCGCGACGAACTGGTTTTGTGTTCAGGGGTGTTCAACAACTTGTTACAGGAGGACTTCGGATGTACACCTCAATCGCTTTACTCGCCTTGACCGGATCGATGGTCGCCTCCTCTTACCACGAGGACCTGACCTGGCAAAAAGACTACGCAACCGCCAGTCAGGTTGGGCAGACCCAAAAGAAGCCTTTGGCCGTGTTCGTTGGAACGGGCGCCATGGGCCATGAAAAAGTGTGTCAGGATGGCAAACTAAGCCCGGAGGTCCAAAAAACGCTGTCGGACAGCTACGTGTGCGTCTACGTTGACGTCAACACACCCGCCGGCCAAAAGCTGGCTTCGGACCTCAACATCAAGAGTGGTAAGGGGTTAGTGCTCAGCAGCCGTAATGGCGATTTGCAGGCTTTCGCTCACGACGGTGACCTCAGCAGCGCCGATCTCGGCAAATGGGTCACTTATGGTGCGGATCCCAACCTTAACGTGGTGACCACGATGAACAACACCACGAGCCGCATCAGCATGTATCCGGGCAATGGTTCGACCGTGAATTACGGCTCGGGCTACATCATCAACG